>DASXMZ010000160.1:0-3292 GCA_036495385.1 Mucilaginibacter sp.
ATTTTTCGGGCAGCCAACTTATAGATGGCCTTACCTACAATCCTGATGGAACCCTGCAGTCGGATACAATTCAGCAAAACATACTGCCATTGAGCATAGACATTTATTCGGCCAGGATTGATTATTCTCAAACTATAGCGAGCAGCCTAAAAATGGAAACTGGCATAAAAACAAGTATGGTAAGGACCAATAACGTATCTGATTTCTATAATAATTCAGGTACTGCCTGGGTACCTGATTTTGTACTTAGCAATGCTTTTAATTACAAAGAGAACATCAATGCTGCCTACCTGAACCTCAACAAAAGTTATGGCAAATGGATGATTCAGGCTGGCATGAGGTTAGAGAATACGAACTATGATGGTCTGCAATCCTCCCTTTCACAAAAAGAAGATTCCGCTTTCAAAAAAAATTATATAAGCCTTTTCCCTTCCGCTTTTGCAAGTTATGATGCGGATGAAAATAATAGGTTTGGCGTTTCACTTTCCCGCAGAATAGACCGGCCGGCGTTCAGGGATTTGAATCCATTTATTTCATTTCTGGATAAATACACTTATTCTACGGGTAATCCTTTTCTGCAACCGCAATTCAGCTACAACGCAGAGCTAAGCCATACTTATAAAAACAAGTTTACTACCACCATCAATTATAGTATCACCAAAGGAATGATTAATGAAACCCTTTCACAACAAGGCAATTTGATAATTCGAAGCATCGGCAACATCGGCACCAGGTACAATTGGGGTATTTCCGAAAACTTCACCATTCCGGTTACGCCATGGTTCACCAGTTCTGTTTTTGCCAACCTTTATCAAAACAAATACAACGGCATGATAAATGGTTTCCCATTCAAAGCGAATCAACTCACGTTGGCATTCACTGTAAACAACCAACTTCGTTTTCAAAATGGCTGGTCGGCAGAATTATCCGGTTCGTATACCAGCCGAAACAGGGATGAAGGCCAGGCGATTTTTTCTCCGGCGGGACAGGTTGCCGCAGGTATTGCCAAATCCTTGCTGAACAACAAGGCAAGCATTAAGCTGAATGTCCGGGATATTTTTTATACCCAAAACCCGAAAGAGATTCAAAATTTTCAGAATGTCCAATCTTCAGTTCGCCTAAGCCGAGATACAAGGGTGATCACGATCGCTTTTGTATGGCGGTTTGGAATGCAGGCAAAATCCAAAACAGCAGCCTCAACCACGGATGAACAGAAAAGGGTTCAGTTAAATTAATTTTTCTAATAAATTTTTACCTTAACTATTTTAAAAGACCCTATTTTTTATAAAAATGAAATTAAACTGGCAATTCAAAAAAAGGTCAACATTGATAATCCATGTCATTGCATGGACAGTGATTTTTTTATTGCCCTATATTTTTTCTTCTGAAAATGAATTCGCAAAAGATGCGGATGAATGGCCTTTCAAAAAGCTGGATACAGCAACCAATCTATTATGGATGGGTTTGTTCTACCTGAATGCTTATGTATTGATATCCGCCTTTTTTTATAAAAGAAAGTACATTCCATATATATTGATAGCAGTTGCCGCCTTTTGTATAATCATCTTATTTCACGGCCTTTTATATAAGCAGTTGGTTCCCAACCATCATTTTAATTTCTTTAGATCCGCGCATATTGTCATCCCCTTTCTATTTACCATTTTAGTGAGCCTAACCTACAAAATAATTTTAGACCGGGTAAACGCCGATAAAGTTGCAGATGAATTACAAAAAGAAAATCTAAAAACAGAATTATCATTTTTGCGTTCACAAATAAGCCCGCATTTTTTATTTAACGTTCTCAATAATATAGTGGCATTGGCAAGAACCAAAAGCGATGAACTGGAGCAAACCACGGTTAAACTTTCTTCACTAATGCAATATATGTTGTACGAAACGGATGATGACAAAGTATTATTACGAAGTGAGGTGGAATACCTGCAGAGTTATGTAGAATTACAGGAACAGCGATTTGGTGAAAATATTTCCGTACAGGCCCATTATGATGTACAGGAAGACTGGCATACCATCGAACCAATGCTGCTCATCCCATTTGTAGAAAATTCATTTAAACATGGTAATGGAAGCATTGAAAAGCCGGAAATCAATATTTCATTAACTGTAAAAAATAACGAGCTGCTTTTTGTAGTTAAAAACAGGTTTGCCCAAAAGGATGCAGCAAAAGACAAAACTTCAGGAATAGGTTTGATAAATGTTACGCGACGGCTTGAACTTTTATATCATAAAAGACATACACTACATATTGACAATAGCGATGGTTGGTTTACTATTTCATTACATATAATTTTTACCAAATGATGAATTGCATAATTGTTGATGATGAACCGCTGGCGTTGAAATTGCTGGAAGATAATGTAAGCAAAGTGCCTTATCTGCAATTGAAGACTTCCTGCAAAGATGCTTTTGGAGCTTTGAAAGCTTTGCAGGAGAATACCATTGACTTAATGTTCATCGATATACAAATGCCTGCTTTATCCGGTTTGGATTTTATTAAAACGCTTCAAAATAAACCGATGGTAATTTTTATTACCGCTTATAAGCAATATGCCCTGGAAAGTTTTGATTTAGCAATTGTTGATTATTTGGTAAAGCCAGTTGCACTCGACAGGTTTATTAAAGCTTGTAACCGGGCCAGGGACTTATTTGAATTAAATAAAATGAAAATCCAGGCCAGTCAATACAAGGATGTCGACTATTTTTTTGTAAACGTAGATTACAGCCAAATAAAAATCAAATTTGAGGACATAAGCTGGATGGAAGGTCTGAGAGATTATATAAAAATTTATTTAAAAAGTACTCAAAGGCCATTGGTAGTCAGGACCAGCTTAAAAGCAATAGAAACAGAAATACCGGCCAATAAATTTATCCGCATACATAAATCTTACATCGTTTCCATCGAAAGCATTACTTCCATCAGGAAAAATAGTTTATTTATAAATGAAATGGAATTACCAGTTGGAGAAACATTTCGGGAGGCAATTGCAAAATTTATTAGCAAATAGGGGACTAAACATTGAGCCTATTCAAATAAATTTATTTTTTACGTCAGCAGCACAAAACTGTCTGCTTGTTTCGTGTTTCGTTATAAGAAATGGACGCAGGGAATGCATTTCAGTGGTTAACCGACTGCTCAAATTTTCAAACTACAATCCCAAAACAGCGTGCTGACACTCAATTGTGTTAACTACACATTGGGGTTTCCGGAATACTAAACCAGATAATAGCTTTAACTCATTGCGCAATTGTTGGTTAAAACTCTGTCTCCGTACTG
>DASXMZ010000161.1:0-4796 GCA_036495385.1 Mucilaginibacter sp.
GAAGCGCTTGGGCAAGATGCTGCGAGAGATAAGGCTTTGTTCGAAGAGCTTTTAGAAATTTGTTTGGAAGATAATTTAATAGTGGATGCAGCGATAGCCCATTCAAGGCATGAACTGGACAGGATATGGGGTATCCGCGAAAATGTGGAATTTATATTTTCGGTACACAAAACTGCTTTTCTGTTTGATGTTAGCCTGGCAATTTCTGATATGGATGGATACATCAGACAAATTAAATCGGACCTTCAAAACGTTTGGCCGGATGTAAGTTTTTATGCTTTCGGCCATATGGGCGATGGGAACCTGCACTTGTTTATCTGCTGTGGCAAGGACGATGCGGACACAAAGCACCGGGTTGATGGGATAGTCTACGAACCTCTCGAAAAAATTGGTGGTTCAATAACTGGAGAACACGGTGTAGGTCTTGAAAAAAAATCCTGGCTTTACCTGAGCCGCACGTCGGAGGAAATACAATTGATGAAAACGCTCAAAAAGGCGCTGGATCCGAAAGGGATTTTAAATCCCGGAAAATTGTTGCCGGATTAGGTTGGGAAAGATATCCATGCGAACGGCACGGTTTGCTTATTTACCTATTTTCTACAAATGTTTGATCCGCCAGTTGGCGGATATGTCTTTTCTTAACTTGCCAGCGTTGTACCTTCCCGGGGGAATCACGCAAGCCGTCATTTTTGGTAAATATTTAGCGTGTAACTATTTGATTTATTGGAAATTATTTTTACATTTATATTACAAACCAATTGTAAACCCTAATTACCAAATTATCATGAACCCAACAATTCAAATGATCTTCGAGATCGTGGGCGGAGCCCTTATTCTTTTATCTATTTACGGTGCAGCAAAATTAGACAGACGCCTATTTATGTCCGGCTTTTGCTTTTTCAGTATTCTGCCCATCATTGGCGAAAGCATGGGATACAACGCCGACAAAGGGGCTGTTCACCTGCTAGTAGTTTTTTTATACGTGGTCCAATTTATAATTATGTTTCCTGATCGGAAGATTTACGGAAAGGATAATGCAACTGCAACGTTGCTGGCCTCTAAAATAGGTTTGGCGGTTCTCTTTATTAATGTGGCAGGAGCTGTTTTCGTTTTATGTTTAAGCCAGGGAGTTCCAGCAATATTTGGATATTACCATATTGCTCTTGTCGTTGTCATGCTTTACGCCGTAGTTAGAGGAAATACCAGCAATGTTTCCTGGGTCAAATAGAAAGAATCGATTTTTTGAACTGAAAGAGAAAAACTTTTGGCCGTCATTCTGAAGAAATTCCTTCAGATATTCTGATCAAATACCAATTAAGCATTCGTCAGGCGCCGCACCGTGGTTCGACGGGGCTCACCATGACAGCCAATAAAAAGTCTGTCATAGGTAGAAAATCTTCGCCCCTTGAAAAAATGGCCCTTGTACCATATGTTTCTTATGCGATGATGACGCCGATCACTTTCAAAAATAAAACCGGGTCTTGGTGAAGGCCCGGTTTTATCATAAACGGCCGATTTTGATTTATTGTAATTATGCTATTTGGCGGCTGGGGGCGGTGTAAGCGTGTAGCCTAATTGCATTAATATATACGTTCGGTCATAGTATATCCTGCTTATATCAATTTTGCCATTGGTAACATGATAGGTACACTGAAAAGGGAATTTTACCGTTTTGCCACTCTCTGTGAATGTATAATCGCCCCAGGTGGATACCCAGTTACCTTGCAGGTTGCCGGATAATACCCGGAATGTTTCCGTTACAAAATCTACTTTTCGGTTCGATGTGTTTTTATAGTTCTCCTGCCAGGCGGCAATCTCCTGGTCAGCAGTGACTGAGTCGATAGGTGCCGGTCCATAACCTTTGAAGCCAGCGGCCAGGAGGCCTTTAGCCTTATCTGCGTCGCCTGCTACTATCCAATTGGTATAATCGCTTACTGTTTTGATATCCGCATCGGCAGTTGGGTTTTCGCCTATAAAATCTTTTTGATGGATCGGCGCTGCTGTTTGTGCCTGAGCTCTGATCGTTGAAGCTGCAAAAATAGTTGCCGCCAGGAACAGAAATAATTTAATAGTTCTTGTCATTGTTGCTTGGGTTTAATGAGTGAGAGAAAATGATGACCGGCTGTTTCGTTTTGTATGAAGTGCCGCAAAATTACGCCGGTCGCCGAGGGGATGTCGCAATCGCAAATAGTTAACAATCAGTGAATAATAGCAGCTATTAAACCTACCTTAAATAATTGGTAAATCAAATTTTTTGTAACATTCATTTTACAATCTGCCCGCCCCGCTCCCGCGAGTTTGTAACTCGTGGTAAGCAATGTTAAAGCTTTCAGCTTGTAACCATCTCGCTTTTAAGAATGTTACTACGATTTTCAACTGTCCGAAAAAATCGGACACTTCAATTACTTAGATTTCTTACCCCGCCCAACCCCCCCGCTCCCGCGAGTTTGTAACTCGTGGTGAGCAAGGCTAAAGCTTTCAGCTTGTTTGTTGGTGGAACATTTGTCAGGGTTGATATCTCTCCCGTCCCCGGCCCATTCTGTTAATTTCATATTAACTTCATTTAACATGGCTAATTTGAGGTTCGAAATACTATAGAAGAAAAAGAATTATGATACAACCTTTAGCATATGTACATCCGCAGGCTAAAATAGCCGACAATGTTACTATCGAACCTTTCGCGGTTATTCATAAAGATGTTGAAATTGGTGAGGGGACATGGGTTGGCTCTAATGTTACTATAATGAATGGTGCCCGTATCGGGAAGAACTGTCGTATTTTTTCAGGAGCAGTTATTTCAGCACCACCGCAGGACCTCAAATACCGTGGAGAAGCGAGTACCGTTTTTATTGGCGATAATACTACTATTCGTGAATGTGTTACGCTTAACCGGGGTACAGCGCTCGATAAAAACACCACCACCATTGGCAGCAATTGCCTGTTGATGGCTTACGTGCATGTAGCACACGACTGTACAATAGGCGATAATGTAATCATAGCTAATTCAGCGCAGCTCGCCGGGCATATCAATGTTTATGATCATGCTTACATTGGAGGAACCTCGGCAGTTCACCAATTTGTTGAAATTGGAATGCAGAGTATGATTTCTGGAGGGTCGCTGGTACGTAAGGATGTTCCACCGTATACTAAAGCGGGTCGTGAGCCATTGTCTTATATCGGCATTAATTCTGTTGGACTGCGGCGCAGGGAATATACTGCGGCAACTATAAATGAGATACAAGAGATTTATCGAATTATCTTCCTCAAAAAATATAATGTTACTAAAGCCCTCGACATTATCGGGACCGAATTTGCGCCAACGGTTGAAAGAGACGAGATCATCAATTTTATCTCAAACTCGCAGCGTGGTATTATGAAGGGATTCGGCATATAAATATTTTGCTGATCATTTATTCGCTCGGGCGAGTTTGTAACTCGTGGTAAGCAAGGCCAAAGCTTTTAGCTTGTCTCGCAATGGCTTTGTGGACATGTGGCTGCTTAGGAATAAAGTTTAGTGCTTATTTATACAACTAACCGATCCAATGTCTCAATCATTAACTTTTTCCACCAAAGTCTCCAGTTGAAAACTGTAGCAATGTTCAACCACGAGTTACAAACTCGCGGGAGCGGGGGTTACAAACTCGCGGGAGCGGGGGAGTTTGTAACTCGTGGTATGCAATACAACTTTTCAGTCAACGGGAAATGAATTGTTTTAAAATAATAATTCTATATTAGATTGACAATTAAATCTGAATCACTAAACATGAAACGCTTTGGCGAAATTATAGCCTTAAATGTTTCTATACTCAACCTACCAGGCATCGTTTCGCTAGCATTTCCTGGGTACTTTTTAAGAAATACCACGCTGGTTTGGATAATAGTTATCATATTGGCGATTGCCGTTTCGATTACTCAGATTGAATTCCCTAATTCTCCAAAAACAGCTAAATTATTTAGAGCTTTAGGATTTCACTTATTTAAAGCTAGAACCATAGCTATATTATTGCTAATACAATTGTTGATTGCGCTGGCCTTTTTAATATTTCAAATCCAGCCAGACAAACTAAGCGTTATCCTTATTTCTTTGGCAATAAATCTGATCGGAATAAATCTTTTAATAATATCTGAGAAATTATCAAACTCTGATTTGAAGGTGTTACTCTTCCGAAATCCGAGGACCGGTTGTGTTTATTTATATTTTAATAATAAAATTCGTTACATTCCTGATCCACCGACTTTTAATTTATTAGGATTATCTTGGAGTGAAATCACAGATTTAAATGACAGGCAACTTGATGCTTACCAAATGCTAACACCAATTACCAGCGTAAAGGAAATGAAATTATACAATTACAAAAATTATATTTATGGCCTCGTAAATGATAAATTAAAACATATTCCCAATGAATATACGTTAAATTACATTCGGCAAATTGGGAATAATACGCAAGTAGAAGCCATTGATAATTTGCATGGCCGAGTTATCGATAAACCATTTGAGAGTTATCAAAATTACCTTTAACCTTATATCACCCGACCCACCCCTCTCTATCCAAACTCCTGAATGGTATCGCTCTCGCAAATATCACGAATTATTTGGTGGCAGTGTTTTGTCAGCAAAAAGCAGCGATTTCGGACAAAAAATTATTCACAAACAGCTATCAATGAGCAATTAACGAAAAAGCCGCACGTGTCGTGAGCGTGAACGCCCATGATGGCATAATAGGGTCAAAAAGGTACCGCGCCGTGATCCCTCACCCCGCCCATCCCTCTCTGTCCAAACTCCTGAAATGAAT
>DASXMZ010000162.1:0-9103 GCA_036495385.1 Mucilaginibacter sp.
TTTTGGCTATGAACCCCTTGATAGCCAGGACGCATCATCAGCCTGGTTTTATTTAAAATTTTATCAATGAAGGTAGCTGGTTTTACTTTTATAAGAAATGCGGTAAAAAATGATTATCCGATAGTTGAGGCAATAACTTCTATTTTACCGGTTTGTGATGAGTTTGTAGTGGCTTTGGGGAAAAGTGACGATAACACAGAAAGCCTTATAAGAGAAATTGGATCGCCAAAAATCAGAATTGTTGAGACAGTATGGGACGATAGTTTGCGTGAAGGGGGAGTTGTATTTGCCAACCAAACCGATATTGCATTTAATGCAATATCTCCTGATGCTGATTGGGCGTTTTATATACAGGGAGATGAATGTGTGCATGAAAAATATCTTCCACTTATAAAAAAGGAAATGGGGGATAATTTAAATGACAAAAGGGTAGAGGGCCTATTATTTAAATATCTGCATTTTTATGGCTCTTATGATTATTATGGTCATTCGCGAAGGTGGTACCGGAGAGAAATAAGGATATTGCGAAATAATAAAAACATACACTCCTACCGGGATGCTCAGGGATTTAGATGGAACGACCGCAAAATCAGTGTTAAACTAATTGACGCATTTATATATCATTACGGCTGGGTAAAGCCCCCCACAGGCCTAAAAAATAAATTGCGTAATTTTAACCAGTTTTATCACGATGACAACTGGCTGGCGCAAAACCTGCCTGAAACTTTTGAGTTTGATTACAAAAACGCCGATAGATTAATCCACTTTAAAGGCAGCCATCCGGCGGTAATGCAAAAACGAATTGCGGCAACCAATTGGAAACTTAATATTGATTTTGATAAGTTACACAAAAAAATGACTTTAAGACGAAAGGTTCTGCAAAAAGTTGAAGACATTACGGGGTGGAGAGTCAGCGAATACAGAAATTATAAAATAATAAAATAGTTAGTTGAGGTGGAGATAAGGAAAAGTATTTCAGTTGTTATTCCTAATTATAATGGGAGGCTCTTATTAGAAAAATACCTTCCATACACAATTACCGCAGTTAAAAATACCGGTGTTGAATATGAGATTATTATTGTGGACGATTGTTCGACTGATAACTCTGTAGAATTTATAGAATCGGTACATCCCGATATCAAACTGATTACAAATGCTGAAAACAAAGGGTTTTCTTATTCGTGTAACCGCGGAATCGAAGCCGCAAAGCATGAGTTAATATTACTTTTAAACTCCGACGTAAAACTTAACCCTGATTACTTTGAGCATCAGTGGAAATATTTTCTGCGTTGGGACACTTTTGGTGTTATGGGTCGGATTATTGATATGGAAGGCGACCACATACAGGACGCCGCGCGCATACCCAAGTTTAATGGGTTTAAATTAAAAACCGATTATTTTTATTATACCGATAATCCAAAGGACAGGCTGCGTACATTTTACTTATCGGGTGCTAACGCGCTGATTGATGCGGCTAAGCTTAAACAAATTGGTGGTTTTTATGAGATTTTTTCCCCGTTTTATTGTGAGGACATGGAAATGAGCATCAGGGCGTGGCGTTTAAACTGGAGATGTTATTATGAACATAATGCTATTTGCAGACATGAAGTTTCGGCAAGTACAAAAAATTATCAAACAGCTCAATGGGTTAAAAGCATTTATTACCGAAACCGGTTCTATTTGCATGCTATTCATTTGAATGGAGCCGCATTGGTTGCATGGTATTTTCAAATAACATTTATAGATATGCTGCCGAAAATACTCGCGGGGCAAACATGGATTTGGGAGAGTTATAAAGAATTATTTCGTAACAGAAAGCTAATCAATCAGTACAAACAAAAATTAGAAAAATTATTGCATGATAAGGAAAGCCATGGAACTATTTTTCAAATAGTTCAGAGAATTCAATCAACTGTAAAACATAAACATATCATCAGGTTTAAACCTTAAATGCCCAAAACGGGCAGCCTAATTAATTATCTGAATGAAAAACGGCCCATTAGTTTCCATTGCACTTTGTACCTTTAATGGGGCTGAATATTTAGCGAAGCAATTAGATACGCTGGTTAATCAAACTTATAATCAAATAGAAATTATAGTTGTTGATGATTGCTCTACGGATGACAGCTACGATATTTTAAAAGCTTATGCAACGAAATATCCTCAATTTAAAATTTATAAAAACGAAAAAAATTTAGGGTTCGCAGGTAATTTTGAACGGGCTGTCACCTTGTGCTCGGGCGAATTAATAGCGCTATGTGACCAGGACGATCTGTGGCACCCGCAAAAGGTTGAATTACAGGTCGGCGCGATAAAAAATAATATTTTTATTTATCATGATTCAGAGTTTATTCATGAGGACGGCACCGGCATGAATAAAAAAATGTCGGACATCGTAAACCTTTACCGGGGTGGACAGCCCGAAGTTTTTTTATTTTTCAATTGTGTTTCAGGGCATTCTATCATGATGAAAAGAGAGTTATTAAACTCCGCCCTCCCGCTCAAAAAAGACTATTTTCATGATTGGTGGCTAGCGTATGCTGCAACAAATATCGGCGAGATAGATTTCATTCCCCAATGTCTGGTACAATACCGCCAGCACGACAAAAGCGACACAAATATTTTGCGCGTTAAGCGCGAGGTCGATAAGCATAAGCACTCTTCGGTGCAAAAAATAGAACGCATTCAGCAGTGGTTGCTATACTGTAAAACCTTCCCCCGAAATAAAAACCAGGAAATAGTGGATCAATTTTACGACGCTTTTACACAACGTGTTGATAGCTATGTGTCATTTAAGCTAAGCAAGCTGCTGCTCAAGTTTCGTAAAACGATTTTTTTTATTCGCAAAAAGAGTAAATTGAACATGCTTAATTATATCTATAGCCAAATTTGGGGGGTAAAAACAAAAAAATTACTGGGCTAGTGCCTTTTTTTAAGGGTTCTTATAAAAAATCTTAGCCAAACCGCCGGTCCATAATATTTTAATATCAAACGGCTTTTATCCTCTTCAAATTCTTTGTCTTTTACGCTGCCTGATACTCCGGTGTGGTTAAAATGGGCAATTATATATTCCTTATAAATAAATTTATACTGATTGTCATTCCAGCACATCATATTTAAAACATTATCTGCTACAATCTTATACCTGATATTAAATGAGTATTTGCGAAATACACTTACCGGATATATAATTGCCTGATGAAAAATTCCATGTTTTGCCATTTGATAAGGACTTAGCTTTCCTGATCGCTTTACACCCATCGTCAGTACGTTGGCGTAATATATTGCGTTGTTGTCTTCAAGATCAAAAGCTAATTTTGAAAAATCGGCGTATAACTCATCGTCCGCCCCCAAAAAATACACCCAATCTCCCGTCAGCTGTTTTATAGCCTTATTCATGGCATCATATATCCCTGTATCTGGTTCGCTTTTCCAGTAGTATATTTTGCTTAAGTTTGCCTTTATAATATCAACAGTGCAATCTGCGCTGCTTCCGTCAATTATAATTATTTTTAGCGACGGATATTTTTGGCGATAGATACTGTCCAGGCACTTTTGAAGTGTATCTGCTGCGTTGTAAGTAACAATAACTATTGAAATTGAGGGTGATTTATGCACTTTTGAAAATTTGTTTTTCGAAGATCGTTTTAATTGTTATTATATGATTAATTAAAAGAAATATGTTCAAAAAAAAGAGTTTGCTTGAAAAAATGTGGCTCAAAAACACAAACAGAAATCGATACAAACTATATAAATGGGAATCTAAGAATTACCAATTACATGAGCTTTCCTTATTTTTAACGGGAGAGGACCGGTTAAACACTGCTGAGAAAATTAAAGAATTTGCCAAAACAAATAAGGTATTAAACATAAATCACAGTGGTAACATAGGTGACATTATTTATGCGCTGCCCACCATAAAAAAAATCTATGAGTTAACCGGCATTCAAATCAACTTATATTTAAAATTAGGCCAGCCCCGCGTTCTTCCTCAGTATATGTCGCATCCACTGGGTAGCGTTATGTTAAATCAAAAAATGATAGATATGCTATCTCCTTTGATTATTTCACAAACTTACATTGAAAAATGTGAAGTTTATGATGATCAGTTTGTCCATGTAAATCTTGACATATTTCGTTCCCAGGCAATACCTCTTGATAAGGCCAATATTGCGCGCTGGTGCGGATACATTACAGGTGTTACACCGCAATTGTGGAAAAACTGGATAACCGTTATTCCCAATAATGAATTTAAAAACAATATTGTTATTGCCAGAAGTGAGCGGTATCGTAATTTATCGATAGATTATTCATTTCTCAAAAAATATAATAACCTCGTATTTGTAGGCATAAAATCGGAATATGAGGATTTTTCTAAATCTGTTCCGGGTCTGCAGTGGAAACAGGTGAATGATTTTTTGGAGCTTGCCCAAATTATAGCGGGATGTAAATTTTTTATAGGAAATCAATCGTTCCCTTTTGCAATTGCCGAAGGTTTAAAAGTGCCAAGGGTGTTAGAAGCGTATTACGAAATGCCCAATGTTATACCAGAAGGAGAAAATGCTTATGACTTTTTCTTTCAAGAGCATTTTGAGTCTTTAGTTAGCAACTTAAACAGAAAATAAATGAAAGTTCTGTTTGATTATCAAATATTCACCGAGCAAAAATATGGCGGAATTTCCAGGTATTTTGCAAACCTAAATGAAGGAATAAACGCCCACCCGGGAATGGAATCAAAACTGGGGCTGCTTTTCACCAATAATGCTTATCTAAAAAACCAACAATTACCGGCTGGTTTTCTGAATGGACATGTACAAAAAGAATCGCGTAGGATCAAGTATAATAAATGGTACTGTAAGTATTTACTTCGTCAAAATGACTTTGATATATTCCACCCCACCTACTATAGCCCATATTTTTTAAAATCACTGAAAAAGCCATTTGTGTTAACCGTACATGATATGATACATGAATTGTTTCCGCAATATTTCGACCCGGCTGCCGATCCGAAAGTTTACAAAGGAAAAGCTATTGAGCAGGCAGATCATATAATAGCTATTTCGGAATGCACAAAAAAGGACATTTTGAAATTTTATGATGTTCGGGATGATAAAATATCTGTGATTCATCACGGCTTTAAAATGCAAACTGACGAAGAAAAAAAAAATGATTTTGTAATTGAAAGTAATTATATTTTATTTGTTGGGGATAGGGGGGGGTATAAGAACTTTGAATTATTTATCAGGGCCGCAGCCTCAATTATTTTGAAACATTCGATAAATGTAATTTGTGCGGGCGGGGGAGCTTTTAAAGCTGAAGAGATAAAAACACTTACCGAACTAAATATTGTTAACAACGTAAAGCAGTTAAATGTCACTGACGGACAGTTAAGGAATTTATACAGGAATGCTTTAGCATTTGTATACCCATCACTTTATGAAGGTTTTGGATTGCCAATTTTGGAAGCATTTTTTAACAGTTGCCCTGTTATATTGAGCAATACATCGTCGCTTCCTGAAGTGGCAGGAGATGCGGCTCAATACTTTGATCCAAATGATGAACAGTCAATCACTAACGCTATTGAACAGGTGATAACTGATAATAGTAAACGAAATGAACTAAAGGCCAAAGGTGCGGAAAGGCTTAAGCAATTTAGCTTTGAAAACTGCCTTCAAAAAACTATCCAGGTTTATAGATCGCTATCATGACATTAGTTAAACTAAAGTATAACATCAATAGGCTATAATTTTACTAGTTTTGTAGATTAATTTTTTTGATGAAGACATATTTCCGGCTGCTTTCTTTTGCAAAGCCAATTGAAAAGTTTGCTATTCCATATATTGTAACTACTATATTTTCGGTAATATTCAGCACGCTCAATCTTGCTTTGCTAGCCCCGTTGCTTCAAACATTGTTTTCGGCCAAAACAACAGCTGTATGTGATGTTAAAAAAATAGCTGTAGCCAAACCGTCAGCCTGGGACATCATGGGGACTTTTAAATATTATGTTCAATATATAATAGATCATTATGGTGCCTGGAACGCATTACAGTTTGTATGCGGAGCCATTGTTATATCGGCCTTGCTGGCTAACCTTTTCCGTTATTTGTCACAGCGCACTATGGAGAACCTGCGGGTGCATACCTTGTTAAATCTAAGGAGAGCGGTGTTTAACAATGTAATGGGGTTGCACCTTGGTTATTTTAGTAATGAGCGCAAAGGGAATATTATTTCAAAAATAGCATCTGATGTTCAGGTGGTGCAATTTTCTGTAACGGCAACATTGCAGGTAGTATTTAAAGAACCGTTGACGCTTATAGTTTTTATGGCCATGTTATTTAACATGTCAACCAGGCTTACTTTGTATTCGCTGCTTATAATACCTGTATCTGCTTTTGTAATATCCCGCATTGTAAAAAAGCTTAAGGCGCAGGCCATTGCTTCACAGCAGACTTATGGCAATATGATAAGTTATCTTGATGAGGCATTATCGGGCATTAAAATTATAAAAGCATTTAATGCTACTGAATTTATAAAGAACAGGTTTAACGGTGAGAATGTAAAATACTCAGCCATAACAAAATCCATGGCCAAGCGCCAACAATTGGCGTCTCCTGTGTCTGAATTTTTTGGCATTGCTATGGTTGCCGGGATAGTATTATATGGCGGTTATCTGGTACTCAATAACACCTCGCCCTTAACAGCACCGGTATTCATTACTTACATAGCTTTGTTTTCGCAGGTAATGCGGCCAGCAAAAGCAATATCTGATTCATTCAGCAATATTCACTCAGGCATAGCTGCAGGCGAAAGAGTACTGGCATTAATTGATGAAAAAGCTTTGATAGTTGATGCGCCTCATGCGGTTGCCATAACCGGGTTTAACGAAAGCGTTGAATTCAAAAATGTTTCATTTGCCTACCAGGAAAAAATGGTTTTAACTGATGTTAATTTATCGGTTCCAAAAGGAAAGACGATTGCACTTGTTGGCCCTTCCGGTGGAGGTAAATCAACATTGATGGACCTGATCCCCCGATTTGTGGAGCCGCAATCCGGAGAAATATTAATTGATGGCAAAAATATACAAGCGGTTACCCTCGATTCCTTGCGATCACAGATGGGTATCGTAAACCAGGAATCCATATTGTTTAATGATACCATTTTTAATAATATAGCTTTCGGAAAACCAAATGCAACGACGGAAGAAGTTGAAAATGCGGCCCGGATCGCAAATGCTCATAATTTTATTTTAGAAACTGAAAAAGGCTACGAAACTAACATCGGCGATCGCGGCACAAAGCTTTCCGGAGGGCAAAGGCAGCGAATTTGCATAGCGAGGGCGGTTTTAACTAACCCGCCTATTATGCTTCTTGACGAGGCCACTTCAGCTTTGGATACTGAATCGGAAAAATTAGTTCAGGATGCGCTGAACAACCTGATGAAGAACCGCACCTCATTAATTATAGCCCATCGCCTTAGCACCATTCAAAATGCTCATTTAATAATTGTTTTAGAAAACGGAAAAGTAGTTGAGCAGGGTAATCATCAGCAATTAATAAACTGTAATGGCTTATATAAGCGGCTGATAGATATGCAAACCTTTAATGCCGATTAAACCAGGTTTTGAGCGACTATTTGCTTTAAAAATAAAATTCTATCGAGATTTTTACAAAAAAACCTTAACTATCAACAACATTTCGCCGTAAACAGGGTTATACAACTAGATTGTTACTTTACTTTAACACGTTTCTTTTAAACTTTGAATTTGATTTTTATTTCCGATTTATCGGAAATAAAAACAAAACATCTATCTAAGTCTAAAATTAAACTTTGTGAACATGCCCCAATTTAACAAAGCACCATACCAAACCAAATCAGCGGTTTTATTTGTCATATTTAACAGGCCAGATACAACCCAAAAGGTTTTTGAACAAATCAGAATCGCTAAGCCCCGGCGCTTATATATAGCTGCCGACGCCCCCCGCGCCAATGCTCCCGACGATATCTTATTATGTGAACAGGCTAAGGCTATAGTCCAGAAAATCGATTGGAAATGTAAGGTAAAAACACTTTATAAGGGAAAAAATGCAGGCTGCAAAGAAGCTGTTTCTTCTGCTATTACCTGGTTCTTTAATCACGAGGAAGAGGGGATAGTATTGGAGGATGATTGTTTGCCGGCAAATAGTTTTTTTAGATTTTGTGATACCTTATTAGAAAAATATCGCGACGACACAAGAATAAGGCATATTACCGGTTGCAACTTTCAACAGGGAAAGAAATGGGGAGACGGAAGCTACTATTTTTCAAACAGAACACATGTTTGGGGTTGGGCAAGCTGGAGGAGAGTTTGGGTAGATTATGATGTAAATCTGAACCGGTATAAAGAAAATGAGATAAATGAGCACCTGCTAAATATTTATAATGATCCTCTCGTAGCTGAAAGCTGGATTAATGTTTTCAATGACTTAAAGGCGGGAAAAATTAATTCATGGGCTTATCAGCTTGATTTTTCTAATTTTTTTAACAACGGGCTTGCCATTATTCCAAACGAAAACTTGATATCGAATATTGGTTTTGATGCAAGGGCTACTCATACAATTGATCAAAACGATATTTATGCTAATATACCCTTAGCGGAAATTGACGAGATAATAGATCCCGTATTTATGTTGCCCGAGAAGCAGGCTGATTTATTTGTTTTAAATCATGATTTTAACATTGCTGAAAAAAGGCGTAAACAAAATTTGTTACGGAAAAAAGTTAAAAGATGGTTTAGAGGGATGCTTAAACACGCGGCAGCTCTTATGTTTTTGAGTTAAATTAGTACTTTTTTAAGAGTATTTAGTCCTTGTTGTTTAATTTGTCCTTGATATATTGCCAGTCGCGCGTTAACAAGCTTTCCATCTTCCCGTATTTTCTTTCATCTGCTTTTTTGGCAATTTTTTTTATTTTTCTAATAAAAAATTTATCCCGAACAGGATTTAAAAGATCCTGGCTGAAAGATCGTTTGCTAAACAGATGTAAAAATTGTCCATCTGTATAAAAATTATAACCCAAATGCTTTGCCAGGTAGGCTAAAGATGCTATGTTGTAAAAGGAAATA
>DASXMZ010000163.1:0-7992 GCA_036495385.1 Mucilaginibacter sp.
TCATCCCAGGTAATTTTGCTCTTATCTTTAAAGATCACCGAATTGTCGGAGAAACCAATAATATAATTTTTGTAGCATTCCATTAACTTCTTCGCCGATTGTGGTATTGTATCAATTAATTTAACGGCTTTTATTTTGTGAGTGCTGGTTTGGGGATTACTTTGAGAATACAAACAAAAAATTATGATTAGGATAGCAGGTATTCTCATTTTATAAAAGTAGTAAAATCCTGATTGTTTTTGTATCCTACAGCAGAAGCAAAAGGCTATCAAGTAGTTTTAGTTCGCTTACTTATTATTCACGTCAACCACCCGGCCACTTCTTCCCCTCATATTAAACACGCTGAACTTTATATTTCCTTTCGCTGAAAAAGCACCAACATACCTTGCACTTTTTGTTGTGGGAACCGATCCGTCAGTAGTATACCTGATTATAAATCCGGGTAAATCGCAATTGGCGAAGACCTTTCCGTCGCTGATTAACATCCCCGCTGTTGGAATACGATAATTATAGCCTCCATTATAAAAATCAAGTTTAGGGAGTTCATTCTTTGCCAAAACATTCTCAAAAACCGACCAACCCCGCTCGAAGGACTTTTTTGCCTTCGAGCTGTCTCTTTCTGTCATCCAATCCGGTTCTTTTGCCCATGCCCGTTCGGCAACAGCAAGTAACCTCGGGAGTAACATGTATTCCATTAATCTAGACGTGTTTATATTTTCTTCCCACATGGCAGCCTGCATCCCGATTATGTTTGATTTTCCCGCCTTAGTTAGTAATTCTTTTGCCTTGAAACAATTCGGCGGCAGTGGCTTACCCTCCATATTATCTTTTGTACTTGTATAATAATTATAAGGGGCAAACGAGAATACCTTTTTAAGGTCAAGATACCCTATCCAGCTATCTCCGGGCTCGTAAAAGGACCGGTTAATAGGAAGGTCAAAATAGAAATAATCAAACGGGCACAATACAACTTTATAGCCCGCATTTGCTAATTCGTACCCCGCGTCCTGCCCGCCGGCTATACTCCACCAGGCATCGAGTTGAACACCGTCGCGAATGAAGTCGGGATTGACGATTATTTTAGCCGAGTTATCAGCAGTTTGTGTGCCTTTGGCGAGTTCTTCCCAGCCGGTCATGGATATGCCCTGGGATTTGAGCATCTTTTCTATTTTTTGAAAATAGGTGGTCCAAATATCTTTGGTGTTTTTTATAGACGGATCTTTATGCAGCAGTTCAATTACCACCGGCGATTTTCCCCAGCTTCCTTCGGGCACTTCGTCGCCACCCACATGAAGCAGAGTTAACGGAGCGTCAGCCTCCTTATACATAGCCGCAACCTCATCAATTACTTTTTCCATAAAGGTATAGGTTGAAGGTAAGGCCACATTCATTACATCATCATTAAAACCCTGGTTACTCAAATACGTTGATTTGTCTTGCAGATCAGCTAACATGTATTTTTCTGCCTCTGCCTTATTACCAGCGCGCATATATTTATTATACCTGGCCGTCATTGCCACTACTGCGGCGCGCGCATGCCCCGGCGATTCAATTTCGGGGATTACCCGGATATGCCGCCGGGTGGCATACCGCAAAATTTCTACAAAATCATCTTTGGAATAATAACCCGTTCCGGCTGAATGCTTACTATCCGGACCTGAACCGTAGGATGGGTGTAGTTGACTACCATCATTAAACGGATAACCGCGTTTTGCTCCTATATCAGTTAATTCGGGTATACCCGGAATTGCAAGGCGCCAACCCTCATCATCTGTTAAGTGAAAGTGAAAAATATTCATTTTATAAAGTGCCATAAGGTCCAGTACCCGTAGGATTTCATTTTTAGGCTGAAAATTTCGGGAAACATCCAGCATAAATTCCCGGAAGGCAAATTGCGGCTTATCGGCAACTGTGACTGACGGGATTTTTAAAGATGTGTGTATGGCTGCCCATGCATTGGCGGGTAACAATGATTTAAGCGACTGAATACCATAAAAAACTCCGGCGCCATCGTGTGCAGTAATACTAATTGTTCCGGGCTTTACTTCCAGGCGGTATGCTTCAGGCGTCGAATCACCTTTTTTTAATATGATGAGGTTACTGGTTTTTTCCGATCCGTTTAATAGAGGCTGTTTACCTGTTAGCTTTTTAATTTCATCAGCCAGATAGTTTGCTTCATTTTTGAAATTCTCGTCGCTTTTGATCGAGGTATTTTCATTCAATATAAAGCTTCCCATTAATTCATGAAAATCTGCGGGTGTAGGGAATATCTTTGGCAATTCACCTTGCGGGATATTCCGTATTTTACTGTTTGCATTAAACACAGCAGCTAAATCGGATTCACTGGATTTAGGATTAGTACCCAACGAATCCGGCCGTTTTATTGATAACTTATTTAAGGCTATAGCAACGGAGGGACGACTATCATAAACCAAAAATAGTCCGATAGCTACGTCCATGTAATTTTCGATCTTTTGTGTACCAGTGTACTCCATATTTGCCGGCTTATTTTTATCAAAGCCTTTGAACACTGCAGTTGGTTTAATATAAAACAGTTCGCCGCTTACATGCTTTATTTCGAACTGATCGTTTAATGATTTCAAATTGTAGCTGTGATACCTTAAATTAAAATATATTTTCCAGCCCGATTTGGGTAAAATGTCTTTGCCTTTAGTAGTAAATGTTAGCTGGCAACGAAATAGGGGGTCGTTCTTGTCAGGGTTTTTAATAAATTTCCATTTTATCGGCAATGATGACGGGTCGAAACTTTGCCCAGCCGCGCTGGTCGAAATAAATAAACCGGATAGAATGATTAATAAAAATGTAATTTTTTTGGACATTTTGGTATGGTCATTTAATTAAATTAACGTCTAAAATAATCTCTCCAAATAAGCCATTTTCTTGCCTCACTTAAATCCTCTCCAAAGGAGAGGACTTTAGCTTCATTTATTTTACAAGCCCTCTCCATTGGAGAGGGTTGGGTGAGGCTACCGTTAAACAAACTTACCATTGTATCAAGAAATTTTTTAATACCAAATAACCTAATTATAGCACTATATGGCCTATATTTATATTTAAATACAGCAAATCAGATAAAATAGTGTTAGATGAATGCCCGATACGAAGATTTAAATGCGCTAAAAGGAACCGAATCGTTCAGGGCGTTCAGGCTTGAAGTTCCAAATTTTGAATTCAACTGGCATTACCATCCCGAATATGAAATAACGCTGATTGAAAATGGAAAAGGGAAAAGATTGGTTGGCGATAGTTACGAAGATTTTGAAGCCGGCGATCTGGTTATGATAGGGAAAGACTTGCCGCACACCTGGGCCAGCGATAAGTTAAATGCTGAAAATTCGGCAGCTGTAGTTATCCAGTTTGATGAAGCCATTTTGCAGAGTTTGTTAAGTCTTACAGAGTTCGAAGGCATAAACACGCTATTGTATGCTGCCCGGCAAGGGTTATTTTTCCCGCAAAAAAACATCCCGGAAATTTCATGTTTGATTAAAAGCCTTCCCGATAAAAATGGTGTAGACAAAATCTCCACCCTGCTACAAATACTCAATTTACTCAGCTATAAAGAACCTGTATTACTTGCGTCAGCCTATTTCCAGCATGTGAAAGGAGGTTTAACCGAAAAGAAGATCACGCGGGTTTTTCATTACATCCAGGAAAATTCAGCCATGAATATTAATCTCGAAAATGTAGCGCCACTGGTTCACTTATCAAAAAGCGCCTTCTGCAAATTTTTTAAACGCACCACTGGCAAAACATTCTCCGATTACGTTAACGAGATCAGGATTGGGCATGCGTGCCATTTATTGGCCGAGACCGACAAAACAATAGCCGATATTTGTTACAGCTGCGGTTTTGAAAGTCCCACCTATTTTAACAGGGTTTTCCTGAAGAAAAAGAGAGTAACGCCGGGGGATTTCAGGAACGGAAGGTGAATAAAGCGGCTGTTGCAAAACTTAGTGGCCTTTGTGAAATCCGTTGTGGCCTTTGTGGTAAAAATCAACCACATGGAACACGAAGACTTCACTAAGGACACAAAGTTGTTTTTTGTTGATGTTACAAATTTTCACTTGCAACCTTGTCCAACTTTTCTGTATTAGCCAGATGCTCCGAAGCTAAGGCAGTTGTGTCGACAAATGCTGTGATGTCATGCTTTAATTCAACTTCATTTGCATTGCCTGCCAGTTGAGCTTTTGTATGATCATTTAAAGTGATGTTCGCGTGGAATACATCCATGTCTAAGCGGGCAGACGCATTGTTATATAAATTAATATCCAGGTCGATGGATGAAAGAGGTCCAAATGATTCTATATCGGCGTTGTCATAAGCTGATATATTACTCAGGTCGCTGGCAGTTACCCAAACAATTAATTTTTGTGTTGAGTAAGATGAAATTCGTAAAACCCCATTCCGATCAGCCGTCATGGCAGCTCCTTTATAATCATTGTTGTAAATTTTTATATGGTCCGAACACCCTTCTGACACATAAAGTTCAACATTGCCGTGGATTTCTATTTTGCTGATCTTGTTTACGGGACCTAAAATGGCACTCACATTATCGGAATTATGAGTTAACGCGAAAGTTGATTGACTTGCGCCCAATGCTATTGCAAGTACTATAGCTGCGGTTAAAATTGATGTTTTCATGTTCTAAATATTTAATGGTAGAATTTTCTTTTCGATTTATATAAGGCATGCCAATATTGATACCCAAAATGTAATTATCTCATTATAAGATTATTAAAATTTATTAAAATCTTTAAGTGTTCGATAGCGTACGGCGCATGTACAAAGACGGACAATTGCTTTTTAGTGCTAAACGCTCGCCAAAATTAACAGGTGTCTTGCTGCCTTATAAAGGCAATACCTTTGTAATAAAATGGAATTACCGCAGTATGGAAGCTGATGCCTTTGCCATGTTTTCGTTTGATGAACAGGGCAAGCCGTCGGGCCTGAAATTAAAACCAGTTTCGCCATTAACCGATTTTAGCTTTGATTTCCAGGATCTGGATTTTAAGAAGGTACAGTAATATAGGCTTGAAGTCAGAAGTCGGACGATTTTTAAACTTTCATGTTTTTAAAATAGCCTAAGTATATGGTTCACTGTTAATTGGTGTACTTTTATTATGTTTGGTTATCAAAACCTCAACAATATGTTAAAATTCACAATTTCTTTTTCTACGATCATTATTTTATTAGGCCTGTGTTTAACTACCAATGCACAAGATGCTCCCGATACCATAAGCCGTGATTATATAATAAATTTAAAAGGCGATACCATAAAAGGGCAGGTAATTAATTTAAACCTCAGTTCAGTTAGAATTGATCCGTTTACTGAATCACACACGGTAAAATACAAAGCAGCCGAAATAAAGGAGGTCCGCCAGACCGGGATAATTTATGTTCCGGTTGTTCCCACCATTGGGTTTCGCGACTTCATACTTGCCAAAAGACTTGAACACGGCGCGATTGACCTATTCGAATATATACAGCAAGGTAATACTTATTCTTACCAAACCACCTGGTTTGCCGGAAAAGCTGCAATTCCTCCCAGCGAAATAAAAACAAGTAGTATTGGCGGCATGTCGCGCACTGAACGCAAAAACCATTTATTAAAACTATTGGCGGATAATGAAGAACTGACCAAAGAGTTTGAGACGAAAAATGATTATAGCTTTGATTACTTGCAGGACTTAATCAGGAGGTATAATAATCAAGCGAAAATTAGCAAGAAATAGCTCAGTTAATTGATATTAAATCTATTCCATTTTGCTACCCCTCAATCCTGATATCATACTTAGTCAGCAAGCCCGGCAACCCGTGAACGGAGAACCGGGCTTTTTTTATGGTATTATTATCGGGGTCAATAATATAATTATAAGAAGTACGAAAGTCAGCGTTTTTTAATGTGGTACGATCGAAGAATGCCCGGTTGAGGTTACAATTGATAAATTGTACATCAGTAAAATCTGTTTCCGTAAAATCGGTTTCAACCAATGAGCAATCTGTAAATTTTGCTCTCTTATTTTTCTTTTTATAAAAGATGGCGTTGTCAAGGATGCAATTATCAAAACTCGCTTCAAATAAAAAATCTCGGCTTTTGCTAAAATCTGCACCGCTCAGTTTGCAATCTTTAAACATTATGTTCTGTAAACCGGTATCTGATAATTTTATGAGCGACAGGTTACAACCATCGAAACGGCAATCCATAAAAACAATTCCACCAAGGTCGGCATAAGCAAAATCGCAGTTTACAAACCTGCAATGTTCAAAGCTGCATTTGCGGCCAGCAATATCTCCGGCGCTAATTTTAGTAAAAGTTTTATCTTCTATTATCTCGGGTATCACGATGCAAATTACATTTTTAGTTTTTCAAATTAAACCAGGATATGAATTCTCCGCACTTTAATTTAATTACAAAATATATACATTTATGCTGAAAAGTAATTTCCCCAAAATGATCAATTTTAACAAAATCCTAAATTGTCTCACCATCCTGACCATTTCTTCGGTTCCATTTGTAGTAACGGCGCAAACCAAACCCGCGGCCGATAAAGAATGGATTGTAAAATCAAATAGCTACACCAGGATTTTAATCGATATCGATAAAAAGTACTCGCCGGAGTTTGGTTCATCGCAAGGACTGGCATATTATGATACACTGGTTTCGGTACCCACGCTGGCTAATGAAACAGCTGAGCATAAGGACCAGTTGGCGGCGGTTGCTCTATTAAAAGAGGGCAAACAAAAGGAAACCAATCTTGCCTTAAAACAGGATCTTGACATTTTGATAAATCAGTCGGAATTGGGTTTCCGGCAGCGGGAATTCCGGTTAAACCGGGAAGTACCTTTTATGAATGCCACTGAAATGATATTTAGCGGCATGCAAACCCTGCTTGATGATCAAACTCCTGCCGAACGGCGCAGTGCCGCAGTAATACGTTTACGTAAATACGCTGGTTTGGAAAAGGGATATCAGCCTATAGTTTCTATTCTGCAGCAACGCACCAGCGAACAGATAGCGAAGCCGGACATGATCTATCCATCCCGTCAAAAAATGGAAGTTGTGCTTTCGCATAATGCCAGTATAGTCAGCGGTATTGAAGAGCTATTTAAAAAATATAAGTTAAGCGGTTGGGAAGATGCCTATGCCGCCATTAAAAAACAACTGGAAGATTATGATACGTGGGTTACAGCCACTGTGTTGCCAAAAGCCCGTACCGATTTCAGGCTTCCGCCGGACGAATATAAATTGGCTCTGGAAGATTACGGAATAGATATACCGCCGCCAGAAATCGCAAAAATGGCGCATGCTGCTTTTACAGATATCCAGGAACAGATGAAACCGTTGGCAGAACAGATCGCAAAAAAGAATAACCTACCATCGAGCGATTACAGAGAGGTGATTAAATTTTTGAAAAAGGACCAGATCATCGGCGATTCAATTATGCCGGTATACAGAAGGCACCTAACTGATATTGAGGCAATAATTCGCGATCATCATTTGGTGACTTTGCCGAACCGTCCGGCTATTATAAGGCTTGCCACCGCTGCCGAAACCGCCCAAAGTCCCGCGCCGCACATGGTGCCGCCTCCTTTTTTGAATAACACAGGCCAGCGCGGCGTTTTTGTATTGCCATTAAATATGCCCCCCGCACCGGGCGAAAAAGTTGACAAGTATGATGATTTTACCTTTGACGCAGCATCATGGACCATCATAGCACATGAGGCACGCCCCGGCCATGAATTGCAGTTTGACAAAATGGTTGAAGAGGGCGTTTCACAGGCGCGTGCGCTGTATGCTTTTAACTCGACCAACGTAGAGGGCTGGGGTTTGTATTCGGAATATATTACCAAACCTTATATGCCGGTCGAAGGTCAGCTGGTGTCGCTGGATTATCGTTTACTCCGGGCCGCACGTGCCTTTTTAGATCCCGAATTACAGGCGGGAACTGTTACCCAGCAGCAAGCGCTTGA
>DASXMZ010000164.1:0-6489 GCA_036495385.1 Mucilaginibacter sp.
ACAATTGGCATTAAGTCTTAGTGATAATCCAGTTTATCTCGCCACAGCGCGCAAATGGGATGCCGATTTTGAACAACGCATCAAACGTCACCAGCAAGACAGGGATGAGCGCTGGGAAAATATCGAAGAGGAGAGGCATCCGTCAAAACTGGCCCTGCAGGGCAGGGTAGTGGTGGTGGATTGTGTAACCCTTTGGCTCACCAATTTTTTTTCGGACACCAAATACAATGTCGATGAAACGCTGAACCTTGTAAAAAACGAATTTGATAAACTTGCCCTTATCGATGCTACCTGGATCATTATTTCTAACGAAATTGGCATGGGTATGCATGCTGACACCGAGGTTGGAAGAAAATTTACGGACCTGCAGGGATGGGTCAATCAGCATATTGCAAAAAGAGCCGATAAAGCTTTTTTCATGGTATCCGGAATACCGCTAACTTTGAAATAATGAAACATATTGTAATTCTTACCGGCGCCGGCATCAGCGCGGAAAGCGGTTTGAAAACCTTCAGGGACAGTGATGGTTTGTGGGAGGGCTATAACATAGAAGAAGTAGCGACACCTGAAGCCTGGAAGCGAAACCCGAACATGGTGCAGGATTTTTACAATATGAGGCGTAAATCGGTATTGGAGGCTAAACCTAATGCTGCACATTTAGCATTGGCGCGACTGGAAGAAAAATTCAAAGTTACCGTCATTACTCAAAATATCGACGATCTGCATGAGAGGGGTGGTTCAACTAATGTGGTACACCTGCACGGGATAATTACCAGGTCGCAATCAAGTAAAAATACTAATCTTACTTACCCCATTGACGGCTGGGAATTAAAAATGGACGAAGTTTGTGAGTTAGGATCGCCATTAAGAGCTCACGTTGTATGGTTTGGCGAAGCAGTGCCGATGATTGAAACAGCAATAAGAATTTGTAATGATGCGGACATTTTTGTCCTGGTAGGGTCGTCATTGGCGGTTTATCCGGCTGCCGGCCTGATTAGTTGTGTACCTCGTAATGTGACAAAGTATATTGTCGATCCTAAAATACCGCCGGTTCATAATTTAAATGGGTTGGTAAAAATTGAAGAGAAAGCGACTATTGGCGTTCCTGCCTTGGTTGATCAGCTATTAAACGATTTGAAATAATGGAAGTAGTGAATGAGCGGTTGTTTTTGCAGCACGAGGCTGATCTTTTGTTTGAGATTATCCTGAACAGGAGAGATGTAAGGGGAAACCGTTTTATAAACCGCGACATAGAAGAGGAAAAACTCGACAAAATACTTTTGGCTGCCGTAAACGCGCCATCAGTCGGCTTTTCGCAACCCTGGGAATTTGTTGTTATAAAAAGCAAAGAGGTAAAAGAACAAATAAAGGATACCTTCAATACGGAGAATGAAAAGGCTTCAGCGATGTTCAAAGATGAAAAACAGCGGGAATACGATCGCTTAAAACTGGAAGGGATTTTCGAAGCGCCGTTAAACATTGCTATATTTTATTCAGCTTCCGAAAAACCTATTTTGGGTCAAACTTCCATGGCGGAAGTTGGATTGTATAGTGTAGTTTGTGCGATACAGAACATGTGGTTAATGGCCCGTGCCCTTAATATAGGAATGGGCTGGGTAAGTATTATCGATCCTGAAAAAGTTAAACAGATTTTAAAAGCGCCGGAAAACAACCGGTTGGTTGGATATTTTTGTTTAGGTTATACCGATGGGTTTTTAAAACAACCCGAATTGGAGTTGTTGAAGTGGGATAAAAGGAAGGAAATGTCGGAACTGATATTTCGGGATACTTATTGAATAGATGTATGAAATCAATCTCGACTGTAACGTTTTGTATAGTATGGATTGATTATTTTAGTTAATCAGGGGCGTAGCCCCGGCAAATATTGTAACAACGGATTTTAATCCGTTGAAACGAAGGTGGTAAATGAAATATAGAACCGTAGGTTCGGCCAATATAATCAGTCTTCAACTATTTCGGCGGCAGATAAAATGAATGAACTCCCTATGAACTAACTAAACGTCGAGATATGTGACGTGCCTATGGCACTTAGTGTATCCGCATAGTTTAGGCAATGGGTTGTTACAATATACTCGAGCCTACAGCTCTTTAAGACATCAAATTAATTACGATGACCAATTATTAAATCTTATAGAATATTTACTCACATTATCCATCGTATAACCTCGTTCTGAACTATTAAACCAGATATTTATTTAACATGTCAAAAAACATCCAATGCATTTTTAACTGGAGTGGTGGCAAAGACAGCTCGCTTGCACTATATCATTGCTTGCAAAATCCGGATCTGGAAATTAAATACCTGGTAACTACTATTAACGATGCAGTCGACAGGATATCCATGCACGGCGTACGTACCGAGCTGTTAATTAAGCAAGCTGAAAGTATCGGAATACCGTTATACCAGATCCGTCTGCCCGAAATGCCTGGCATGGAAGCGTATGACACCATTATGCGGGAGCACCTGGAACATTTCAGAAAAAAGGGTATTACTCATTCCATTTTCGGTGATATATTTTTGGAAGATCTTAAAAAGTACCGCGACGAACGTCTTGCAGAAGCAGGTATGAAAGGTATCTATCCGCTATGGAAACGGGATACGGGCGAATTGATAGAGGAGTTTTTTTCATTGGGTTTCGGTACAGTAATAGCGTGTACCCAGGAACGTCTGGAACGGATTGTGGGGAAGGAGATCACACCTGAACTGATCCTGTCATTGCCCGATGACGTTGATGTTTGCGGTGAAAATGGCGAGTTTCATACGTTTGCTTTTAGGGGGCCTATCTTTTCGGATGAGATCAAATATAAAACCGGGATAAAAATTTTTAAGGAATACAAGACTCCTGAAAACGCCGATGATTCCTGCGTTAGGGATACTGCTAAAAAACTATCAGGTTTTTGGTATTGCGATTTGCTGCCTAACGATTGATATAATTTACCAGCGGAAAGTTTTCATTTTGTTTTGTCACCGTAATTTTGGTAACGCCGCTGTAATCTATTTCTAGCCGGAAAATTTTATCAAGCGGGATATTTAATATATAAGCCAGTATGGAACGGATTACGCCGGCATGTGTTATTACTGCGACTTTGGTAACGGTCTGTTGTATTAACTCGTCCCAAAATTGAGAACAACGCTCGCACATTATCTCGAAGTTTTCGCCGCCAGGAACCCGGTATCTTACATAATCGGCCATCCACGCGTTTAAAACAGCTTGATCTACCTCTGTCCAGGCGTGTTGCTCCCAGTCGCCAAAATGCATTTCGGAAAGACGGCTGTCGGTTTGAAATTGGTTATCCGACAAAAAACCGGCTAATTGCGCGCAGCGTTTGTACGGGCTTGAATAAAATATTGCTTCGTCAGTTTGTGACCCCAATTTTTGTTTCAAAATTTTAAAGTGCTGTTCCCAATCGGGCGACAACGATATTTCTGATTGACCATAACAAAGTTTTTCAGGATTATAAACAGCCGTATGCCTGATTAAATAAATCTCCATCAAACTGCATATTTAAATATAACCAGCAGAGAAATATAAAATACCAATTCAGAAACCTGTTGAACAGCGCCAAGGCAGTCGCCTGTGTAACCACCTATCCATTTTTTAAAGTATGCCGAAAAATACCAACGTGTAACCAAAAGAGGAAATATAGCCAGAAATACATATGGATTAGCAAATAAGAACAAAGGCCCAAGTCCGCATATCATCGCAAACAACAATGAACCCGTACTCATTTTGGTTGCCAGCGGTTTTGATTTGCTGGTATCGTCCTCGCGCGCATACTGATCGGTATAGATCAATGAAACGGCGTTTAAACGGCTTATAGCGTGCCCACTTATTAAAACTACAATAAGTACTGCCGATGGTATATGAGTTAGCAGAGACCATTTTAAGAGCAAAATAAGGCCCAAACCCAATACACCATAAGTGCCCAGGCGCGAATCTTTCATGATCAGGAGTATTTTTTCCTTCGTCCAGCCGCCGCCAAAGCCGTCGCATATATCGGCAAAGCCATCTTCATGAAAAGCCCCCGTTGCTAAAACGGAAGCAATAATACTCAATATGATTGCTATCTCACCGGGAATAATAAACTGAAAAATCCAATACACCAAAGCACTGATGGATCCTACAATAATACCAACAACCGGGAAATACCGGGATGATTTATTCAGATATTCTTCCGAATGATCAACCCATTTTGGACAAGGAATGCGGGTGAAATACATCAGCGCAGTAAAAAAAATGCGGATCTCTTTTTTCATTCTTTATTGCTCACGCCAGCTGATTCAAAACTGGCCATTTCATTTAAAAAGCTAACTGCGGCCTTTATTATCGGGAAAGCAACCGCCGTACCTGTTCCTTCACCCAAACGCATCCCTAAATTTAATAAGGGTGAAAGCTCCAGATACTCCATCAAAAGACGGTGGCCTTTCTCGTCAGACAGATGACAGGCTATGGAATAATTGTTGAGTTCAGGATGCAATTTGTAAGCAGCAAGGTAGGCGGTGCTTGCGATAAAACCATCCAGTAAAATAACCATTTTATTTTCGGCAGCCTGCAGCATCGCACCCGTCATCATTGCAATTTCATAACCCGAAACCGCCTGCATTATCTTTGCCCAATCTGCAATCTTGTCATGGTGTTCTGCTGCTGCCTGCAGGATACTTATTTTCTTATTTAAACCTTCATCATCTAAACCGGTTCCACGACCGATGCAATCTATTAAGTCGATGCCAGTGAAGTAATGCATCAGCATAGCCGCGGAAGATGTGTTGCCGATACCCATCTCGCCAAAGGCAATGCAATTGCAACCTTCATCGTAAAGGTTATTAACAACGATCGATCCTTTTTCGATGCACTCCTCCAATTCGGCTGCAGTCATCGCAGCCCCTTTTAAAAAACTCCGGGTTCCGTTGTTGACTTTAAGATGCAACAAATTTTCCATGTCTCCGAAGTCATGGTTTACGCCTGCATCTACTATTTTAACCGCTAAACCATTTTGTTTTGAAAACACATTGATGCCGGCGCCTTCATTTAAAAAGTTCATCACCATTTGGAATGTTACTTCCTGCGGATAGGGTGTCACACCATCCAGAGCAATACCATGGTCACCGGCAAAAACAACCACTGTTGGGGCCGACAAAACGGGCGTAAGGCTTTGCTGTATGACTCCGATTTTCTTCGCTATATCTTCCAGTTTACCAAGTGCTCCAACTGGTTTAGTCTTAAAATCGATTTTGTGTTGCAGACTTTTTTCGAAGGTTTTATCAGGTGTTTTTATGTTGAAATTATTCATTTTATGGGTAATTTTTGAAGCAAAATATAAAATATAATTTTGTTTGATATTATATAGTTTTATTAATCAGTTAATTACTGACAATTCTTAAACTATTTATTTAATATAAATAGGACACGGTATTTACTTCAAGTTAAGAACTTGCCAAATATAATTTGGCTAAAGTTTAATTCTTAACATATATATCTATTAATCAGTATATTATGATATTTATTTGATTAATAATTATACCGATAATAGGTATCCTTATAATCTTTACGCATTTCGGTGAAACGTGCCGCTACTGTTTTTAAAAATTCGTCGTCGAGTAGTTCGAACACGCTGTTAACGCCGTCCAGCAAATCAGCTTCCGGTATTTTATAAGTTTGTTCCAGGGTCCCCTGTTCTATCTTAACGATAAATTTGTTGTTCATATTCAGGATGGATATCTTAAATTCAGGGTGGGGTAATTCTGCAATGATTCTCATGACGTTTGATTTTTATAACAAACATGTCATTTCGACCAAAGGGAGAAAACTTATACGATATGCAACGCAGACTTTGCAGATCGGACATGCAAATAGGATAAGTTTTCTCCTTCCCGAAATAAATTCGGGACAGGCTGTTCCTTGTCGAAATGACAATGGTAGTTGATGCGAAATAAAAGATTAAATATGAGATTTATGTTATTAAGTTTTAATAAGGCATCATTACATTTGTTAAATGGCAGAAGATTTAAATATATTAGTATCAGCCGACAAAACGGAGCAGTATAAATCATTGCTTCCGCAGATTGAAGCATTGTTAAATGGGGAACCAGACCTTATTGCGAACCTGGCAAATATAGCTGCGGCTTTAAAGGAGCAATTTAAATGGTTTTGGGTAGGATTTTATTTGGTTAAAGGCAATGAATTGGTTTTAGGGCCGTTCCAGGGGCCCGTAGCCTGCACACGAATTGCTTTAGGCAAAGGAGTTTGTGGTGCCGCGTGGCAACAGGAGAAAACGCTCATAGTTCCTGACGTTGATCAGTTCCCGGGGCACATCGCCTGCAGCTCGCTTTCCCGATCCGAAATTGTAATCCCTATTTTTTACGATTCAAAAGTTGTTGCTGTACTGGATGTTGACAGTGAAGAACTAAACCAGTTTGACGAGGTGGACGCCAAATATCTTGAACAAATTATAAAACTGGTTAACTTT
>DASXMZ010000165.1:0-12527 GCA_036495385.1 Mucilaginibacter sp.
ACCAATCACTCTCCTCGCACAATAACAAAAGCATTTGATTTTTTACCAGATGGCAACTATACAGCGGAAATCTGGAGCGATACACCGGCAGATCCAAACTTAAATCATTTGGTCAAGCAGGTAAAACAGGTTAACAGGGCAACAATTATGACGATGTTCTTAGCGTCCGGCGGCGGGCAGGTGATGCATTTGAAGCGGCAATAGGTTAACGAGACACTATATAAAACCTCTTTTTATGAATTGGTGATAATTTACATATTTCTAATTTTTTTTATCTTTGATAAAAACATAGTATGTCATTAGCACTAAATCCGACTCAATTGGAAATCCTGAAATTATTCAGGAATGATCAATCTGAAGAAGAACTCCAGGAAATCGGATCTTTGCTTATCACCTATTTTGCCAATAAAGTAACCTTTGAGGCCGATAATTCTTTTGATAAAAACGGTTATACAAAAGACGTTTTCGAAAAATGGAAAAACGAAAACTTCAAAACAAATTAGCCGAAAATCCGAATTAAAAAGTAGCAACCCTTGTACAAACTTACCAAGAATTATGACCGCGCAAGAGCGTAAAAATAAAACAGAAGCTTTTTTATTTGAGCACAATATTCCTTTTAACGCCTGGCTGCCAGTAATTGAAGAAGAACATGAGGTAATGATAAGGGAGGCTAAAGATATCGCGAAACGGGTTTTGATATTAACTTATTTAAATATGGTCGCCGAAACCGGCGACAAAGGTGAAAAAGATGAAATAATAGAATTTCTGCAAAGAGAACAATTATGGGCTGATGTTTCGGAAGGTGAGAAAAAGCTATTTTTAAAAAACAAGTTAACCCAAAAGGAATCTGTCGATATTTCGTGGCGCTCAGAATGTATTTATCTGTTGCTTTGGGTGATAAACAAAAAAGATAAAGTTGGCTTACCAACAGATCAATGTGTGATTTCTGATCTATTACGATTGTTACCGGGGTTTTTAGAATCTACAGCCGACTTTATAAACTCGGCGTCAAAGCGTACAACTCCTGAAATATTAGATATGTCAGACCTTCTTTACAGGCTTCACTGGGCTGTAAGGGATGCAAGCATCAACCATAAAGACATTCCGGGGAATATTGAAGAAAGTGTGATACAGGAATGGCACTACGCTATAAACTGGGTTACCTATTATGAAGATGATTGGGATGACATAACAACTGATACATAGAAGCTGTATCATAAATCCGAAATCGAAAATCCCAAATCCCAAATCTAAAGGTCCATTATCCTTGTATGCACTCGTTTAACATATCTACGTATATCAAGCACAATGCCGGCGAAAATATAAAATATGAGCGGAAAGCCTACCGCCAGAAATGAAGAGTAAATAAAAAAAAGTCGTATTTTTGCTATGGAAATATTAAATTTTTCTCCCAGGTATGTACACACCCCAAACGAATATCTTTCAAAAAAAGTAATTATCCTTTGTAACATATCAGGCCAACTTTAATATACTATTACCAACGCCGCATTGCAAACATTTCTTATAATTACAGTAGTTATTTTTCAACTCCAGCAGTGCCTGCGACTCAAAAGCTGTTTTTATTTTCACTCCTAAGTTACTAAAATCTGCTGTAATTTTATTGTTTTCGTTTGGTAAATATTCCAACAACTGTAAGCTCCGGTTTATATAATGCTGCAACTGGTTGTGTTTACCATAACTGAATAAAAACAAAGCCAACGTGTTTAACAGCAAAATATCTACAGATGCCTGTCCCAGGTTTTTCGACGAGGGCGGAGATTCAACATCAAACCGGTAATGGTTTTCCCAGTAAGGGTTAATTTTTATTTCCGTAAACAGACCTCTTAACCCTTTTACGTCCTTAATTTCTAATAGTTTTGAAAAAAGGTGGTTCGATTGCACAACCAGCGCTGCAAATTGAGCCAGTCGTATGGTTGGAAAGTTTTGTGGCCGCAGCCGCATAAATTTCCATAAATGGTTCTCAGTGGGTGTTAACCGGTGTTTTTTGCTCAAAAATCCGTACTCATTTTTTAGTTTCAGTGGGTATTCATCCTTAACATCACCTGCTAAAAAGCCAGCCTGGCCGAAAATAAGCGCTTCAATTTGCATGGCGTTATTTTTATGCTTTGCCAGTATAATTTGGGGCAGCGATTTAGCCAGCAATTCAAAAGGCAGGGCATTGGTTTTAAAACCAAAGTTTGCCGCTAAGAATTGGTAAAAGGTTTCCTCCCAATCGCCGCGGTTAAGGTTAAGCGCGTCAATGACCGCTTTTGAACGTTTTTCAAGCCGTTCAACTAAAACCCTTGTAAGCCAATTATGCATCGTAAGACTATCAACCGACCCGATATTTGCCTCGCACGGAATAATGGTTTGATCGCCAAAAATCAACTTATGATACTTGCCGTACAGGTCTTCCGGAATCCGGTTTTGAAGATTGAGTGTAGGGACGCGACGGCCACCCGGCAATACCAGTGGCTGGTCGTCCCGGTATACCACGTGAAGAATCACATTGTTATAAGCATTATCAGAATGATGTCCATGTTTTTGCCAATCAGACGAAGAAATGTGCAATTCAACATTTCCCGCCCAAACAGTATCACCGATACGAACCCTCGCGTTTTGGAAGTCGGGGCCCGCATCTGAATTGTGTATCCCCGCCGAAAAAATTTCCAGTTCCTCTCCGTCATTTGTTTTCAAACCAATACGATTAAACAATCTGAACTTCCATATGTAGCTTAAGAAGTCTTCGGTGATGATCATTTTAATTGGTTGATTAAGTGAGTAGTTGATTAGGTTGATTAAGTTAAAGACACCTTTAGTGTTATTTAATTTCGTGAAACAAATTAAGGAAATTAATTGAATTAATAATAAGGATTATAGCCACTCACTTAATCGACTACTCACCTAATCAACCAATTTACCCAACCTTCTCCCACTTTCCCGAATCCAGGCTCCGGTAGATGGCGTCGACCACTTTCATGTCCTTTAACCCTTCTTCCCCAGGTACACGCGTGTGTTTGTTGAGTCGTACGCATTGGGAAAAATCATCCATTTGTGCGGCTTGTTGTATAATTTGCGGAAACGGCATTTGCTTGCCGTTAACGCTGCCGTCTATCCCGCCGTAGCCAAACGCCGGGCCAAGCTCAAATTTGCCTTGCTCCTCCTCAACTTTAAGGTAACTCCAGTCGTTATTATAACTCGATTTGCCGGTTGTTTTAAAACCGCCCGAAAATTCCATTTCCCAGAAAATAGTTTCGTCAACATCTCTAAATAATTCGGGACGTGTTTTTTCCTGTGTGGCTTTGATAGCAATAGGCTCCTGTCCTAAAGTATACCGGGTTCCCTGTATGCTGTATACGCCCATATCCATTAAACCACCGCCACCTGCCAGCGCCTTTTTTAACCGCCAGGCGTTTGGGTCGCCGCGGTAGGTGAAGCCGTTACCGGTATCAATTTTGGTTACTTTGCCATATACATGTTGTTGTCCCAGGCGCATTACTTCTATGTTATGGGGTTCGAAATGCAGACGGTAGCCTATCGAAAGCATGCGGTTTGCTTTTTTGCATCCGTCAATCATTTCCTCACATTCTTTTGCATTCAGCGCCATCGGCTTTTCGCAAATTACATGCTTACCCGCCTGTGCCGCCCTTATGGTATATTCTTTATGAAGAAATACCGGCAATACCACATATATAATATCGATATCTGGGTTATGCGCTATCTCATCAAAATTCTGGTAATTGTAAATGTTCTTTTGCGGGATATTGTATCGTTTTGACCAATCAGTGGCCTTTGCCGGTGTGCCGGTTACAATACCTGCCAGATAGCAATTGGCAGTATGCTGTAACGCCGGGCCTAGCTGTCCGTAACTATAATAACCCAAACCAACCAATGCAATGCCCAGTTTTTTTTCTGGTTTTGATGAAGCTGCCAGCGATGACAGCGCCGGACCGAGCGCAACAGCGCCTATGCCAATGGAACCCGTTTTAATAAAATTGCGGCGGGAGAATTTATTTGTCGATGCCATAATTTCATGTTTTAAATCAACTTAAAATTACGGATTTAATTAAAGTTAAAAGCTAAACTATTGTTTTTGTTCAGCGCTAAAACCAACCTCACCAAAGAAGTCAAAACATAAATCGAATGGCAAAAACGCGAAGTCACCCGGCGTTCCGATGGAACGCTATCTATTGGATTTCTTTCTACTACCGACCAATCGTCCCGATGGGACGGAAGCAATAAAGATCATGCACCTACCTGGAAGAAACTACTATAGCATCGATAGCCCGAAGGTAATAAGGGTCATGTCCCAGAGGGACATCTGGTCGGTAGAAATAGACAAATATCTGTTTTTGACGTTCCATAGGAACGTTTGGTGACGCTTACGCCTACACTACAACAGTTCCACCAGCTCACCAAACGTGCTTATAGTAGCTATCTGGCCGTCTTCAACTTTACCGAAACCATAATCAGCAAAAATAAAAGGTACGCCGGCTTTTGTTGCTGCATCGTAATCGCCCATGGTATCGCCAACATAAACCGGGTTTGCGAGATTATAGTCATCCACGATGTCTTTTATATTTTCCGATTTCGGATTGCCTTTAGTTCCGTAACATTGGTGACCCATGAAATAATCCCCCATGCCACTCAGCTTCAAAAAAACCTCGATATAACCACTCTGGCAATTACTTACTATAAACAACTTATATTTTGAGGAGAGATAACCTAATGTTTCGTCGAGTGAAGGATAAAGTTCGCCACCTTTGGTATGCAATATTTCCAGTTCTTCTTTAGCGCAAATAGCCATCAGCTCACTCCGCTGCTCGGTATCCAGGTAAGGAAACAGCTTGTCGAAAATAACGTTATAAGCCGTACCCGTTATTGACCTAACTTTTTCCTGCGTCATCACTTCATCAACGTAATCCACCTGTTCAATGGCCTGCTGCCAAGCCAGGGCAACATTATTGGTGCTGTCCCAAAGTGTGCCGTCAAGGTCAAAAATTATACCGTCGAATTGTTTTTTGAGTAAAATAGCCATACATATTATATAATATGGCCGCAAAAATAAGGGATAAAAAACCAATTGCCTAATTTTTACCATTTAGGGACATTACCTTCCACTGGATATGACGGCGTAACAGTGGCCCACCGCTCTGCAATTTTACCGTCTTTAAGTTTCCACAACACAAAGCCCTTAAATTGAATTTTGTTGCCCTGAGCATTTGTGCCCGACCAAATATTCCTAACCATAACTTTATCTCCCTCAGCTAAAATATCTTCAATATCAACATGTATATCAGGAATAAACTTATATAAGCCCTCTATCATTTTTTTGCAGGTTCAGGACCAATAACAGGTCCTCCAGCCTCATCATGATCGATAAAATCTTCCGAAAGATTGACATACGCAATGGCCGAATTCTTTTTATTTACAAACTCCTCGAAATGATTGATGATAAACGCCTTGTTAAACTCAATACTGCCAATTTGGTGTTCTGTTTTCATTTTATTGGTCATTAATTATTTGAAACCAATCATGTTCTCTTTATGTTTTTTTGTCTTGAAAATAATTAAAACAGCAATCCACAATAAAACAGCGTACAAACCGTACCACAAAGTTTCCTGCGCGGGCGATACCTTTGAAGGCCCGAATATGACAAGGCTCCCGGTAGAAATTACATGCATCAATTGAGCAAGCAGGACGCTATTTGTTTTCGAATAAACCCATCCCATAATAAGCCTCATGGCAGTGAGTATTGCAATAAAAGAAAGAGAAAAGAGCAGAAAATATTCCCGGTGGGGTGTGGCCGCGCCCAGGAAATCAATAACCGGCAAATGCCATAATCCCCAAAGGAAACCAAGAATAAAGCCCGATTTCAGCACACTATATTTTAAATTGAGTTTTGGAAAGGCATACCCCGTCCATCCAATTTCCTCAAAAAAACCGGCCGGGATACCAAATAAAATTCCCATTAAAAAAAAGTTGGGGGTAAACACAGGCGAAACAAAAATCTTTAGCAGCGACAGAACGGTAATGATCAAACACGGGGGGATTAGCATTGCGATTAAATACCACCTAACCGGCAGTTTCCATTTACCCATACGCGACCAGAGATTCCGAAGGCCCAATTTCCCTTCGGTTAGCGCGGTTAAAACAATACTTGCGGCCGCCGGACCAATTATCATTATAGGAAACATCAGTACCCCATCCATTTTCGGTATAGCTAGCCCGCCGAACACTTTAGAGGCAACCAGAATAAAGGCGCCCAACCATGATATGGCAAAAGTAGTAATAAAGTAGCTGGTGGCCGATTGCCTTTGAATGATGTTTTTTAGGCTCATTTTTAAAAACATTATTTTTTAAATTTACCCTTTAGTGCTGATTTTTAATTACTTAGACCTTGCCATTAACTTTATGTTACAGCGATTTAATATAGTGCTTTATGAGCTCAAATGTTCGCTTTGTCATTACTCCCTCACAAATATCCATTCTACACCAACTGCCTGGTAAATTTCCTAATTTTACATATACATCAACAAAAAAGGATCCTTTTGAATACCCGCCCGCCAAAAAATGTACGCTCCCAACCCTTAACCTTTAAAGATCGTGTGGCTGCTCTGCGCAACCTGCCCGGCTTCTTTAAGCTAGTTTGGCAAACCAGCCCATGGCTTACCATAGTTAACGCTGTATTGAGAATAGTCCGCTCGGCAATGCCGGTAGCGTTGCTTTACGTGGGCAAGCTTATCATCGACCAGGTAATTGTTCTTAACCGCGCCCATTCGGTCGATACCTATCATTTATGGCAGCTGGTAGGGATCGAATTTGGCCTGGCCATTTTAACTGACGCACTCAGCCGGGTCATTACGCTGGTAGATGCTTTGCTTGGCGACCTTTTCAGTAACTATACTTCAGTAAAAATAATGGCTCATGCCGCCACACTCGATCTTGATCAGTTTGAAGATTCTGTTTTTTACGATAAGCTGGAGCGCGCACGTCAACAAACTATAGGCCGTACCATGTTGCTTTCGCAGGTTATGAGCCAGGTGCAGGATTTGATTACGATGGGATTTCTTGCGGCGGGATTAATGACCTTCAATCCCTGGCTAATTATTTTGCTTTTAATTGCAATAATACCTGCCTTTTTAGGAGAATCATATTTTAACGATCAAAGCTATGCGCTTACACGCGGGCAAACGCCCGAACGCAGGGAATTAGACTATATCCGTTACCTCGGCGCGAGCGACGAAACAGCTAAGGAAGTAAAGATATTTGATCTGTCGGGTTTTATTATTGAACGCTTTAAGCAGTTGTCCACGAGTTTTTATCTTGCCAATAAACGTTTGTCTATCAAACGTTCGGCTTGGGGTACTTTTTTTGCGATGCTGGGTAGTGTTGGCTATTATGCCGCATACATTGTGATTATCATGAGAGCGGTTGACGGCAGCATAACGATTGGTATGCTCACGTTTTTAGCTGGCTCGTTCCGGCAGCTGCGTTCTTTGCTCGAAGGTATTCTGAGTCGGTTCACTTCCGTATCACAGGGTGCAATTTACCTTCGCGATTTTTTTGAGTTTTTCGAGATCACACCTAAAATAAAACTTGCAGAGCACCCCCTGCCCTTTCCAAAAACAATACAGCATGGTTTTACATTCGAGGATGTAGGTTTTCGATATTCAAATTCCGACCGTTGGGCTAACAGGCATTTGAGCTTTACTTTGCATCCCGGCGAAAAGCTTGCATTGGTCGGCGAAAATGGCGCTGGTAAAACAACACTTGTAAAACTCCTTGCGCGTCTTTATGATCCCACCGAAGGCCGGATATTATTAGATGGAAAAGATTTGCGCGAATATGACCTTGCTGATTTACGCCTCAATGTCGGTATTATTTTCCAGGACTACCTTCGCTACCAGATGACTTTCGCGCAAAACATAGCCGTGGGCAATATTCGTGAGCAGTTTAACCGTCCCTTAATTGAAGCATCGGCTAGGCAAAGCCTTGCTGATACTTTGGCAGCCAAACTGCCCGGCGCTTACGATCAGCAATTGGGCAAACGCTTTGCTGAGGGTGTTGAACTATCGGGCGGGGAATGGCAGAAGGTGGCGCTTGCCCGCGCCTATATGCGCAATGCCCAATTACTGATACTCGACGAACCTACGTCCGCGTTGGACGCACGTGCCGAGTTTATGGTTTTTGAACGCTTTGCCGAACTCACCAAGGGTAAAACGGCGGTTCTTATCTCGCACCGCTTCAGCACTGTACGTATGGCCGACAGGATTTTGGTACTTGAAAAAGGTGAACTCATTGAAATTGGCAGTCACGAGGAGTTGTTACGAAAAGGCGGTCGTTATTCAGAATTGTTCGATTTACAAGCGATGGGATACCGTTGAGTTGATGGCTTATAGTTCATGGTTCATAGCAGCAATTGCGTGGAGGGGCAACTTCGGCTATGAACTATTAACTATGATCTATGAACTTTCACATGAACCATCAACTATAAGCTAGTATCAAATTACGTAAAATTACGCATACAATTACCGTGAAATCACTCATGACAATATATCAATACGTGTTTATTTTTGATTAATATTTATTTCCAATATGAATTTATTGTAAGAAGGAGCTTACAATAATAGTTTGCTAATAAATAAGAGAGTAGTTTAGTTAGTTAGTTTTGTAGCAAAACAGTTGTGCGCAAGGCAGCAACTGTTTTGTTTTTTATGGCCTTTGAGCAGCAATATCATAAAAAAACCAAGCACCCCAAAAGAGTATAGCCTAACTGCACATCCGGCAGCCAGGAATAAAAAAATCAATGAAATATTATTAAAAAATATTTCTCAAAAAGAAATAGCAGAAAAAATAAAAAAAGCAGGGATGAATTCGATTTTTTTGCAAATCCCTGCTTAAATTTTTAGCGCACTGTAAACAAACATATAGCCATTAATGGAAGAGCGATGATAAGAAACACTCTTGCTAATTGCCTGCCGTTTGCATTCCCATCAACAAATACTTTGTAAAAGTCGGTTTTGATGGCGTTGATTTTGTGATCCATTTTCGGTTGTCTTTAATTTATCAAATAATTAATAAGTAATATAATTTATCAAATATGTGGTGTTGTACGATGAGCAAACTCATAAGGTTTCATATATGAAAAAAAATTTATACAAAATTAATATTTTTACGAAATCGGGTACCGATCAGGCTTTTACCATCAATAAATTTTCGGGATAGTAAGATTTATTATTATTATTTTATCGTATTAGCTTCTGCTTTCGACCCTCCCTGAGCAGAGATCATTTTTATAATTTTTCCATCGCCATCTGCAGCAAAATCTATCCATATATCCTGTAAACGGGTATAAAACCGGTTTGGCGCCGCCCCGAGTATCCCAAATCCGGGCATTCTTAAATGGTAGCCTTCGCCTGTTATTGTCACTATCTGGCCGCCCATTTGATACTTACCTATAAATTTATTGAATTCAGTTTCAGTTAAAATTATCTCGTTTCTAACTGCAACCGGTTTATTTCTTATCAAATCCTCTCCGGGATTAAAGTTTTTCAGTCAGATTTTACTCCTTTTTGCTCATGTGAATACCCCGGTAGTTGCTTTCACTACCGCCGAAGGTAAAATTACCGTTTGCAAACCTCCTGTACTTTTCTTTGTACCGGCTAAAAACTTCGGGAGGTTGTTTTTTGCCGTTTACAGTCATTTCACTTTCATCAAGCGTTACAGAAACTAAACTTTTTTCATCAGGCACAATACCATCCTTTATCAAGTCGCCTATCAATTCGTTCATCAATCGTTGATCTTCTTTAGCCAGTTCCTGGTCTATTTTGGCTTGCGCCTGATCCTTTTTAGCTTGTTCCTGATCTTTAAGGGCTTGATCCTGGTCCTTCTTCGCCTGTATCTGATCTTGTCGCGCCATATCCTGATCAAGTTTTGCCTGGGCCTCATCTTTTAGGGCTTGCTGCTGATCAATCCTGGCCTGTGCCTGGTCTTTTTTTGCTTGCTCCTGATCTTTAAGCGCCTGTTCCTGGTCCTTTTTTGCCTGTATCTTATCAATCCTTATCTGTTCGCGCAATTGAGCAATTGCAGTACTATATTCCCCCCATTTTGCGGAGGGTATTTTTTCGCCGTCCACATACAACTCGGTCATTTTGTCGTTGACTAATTCCATTCGGTAAACTTTGTCTTTCCAGTTTGTTTGAATATGTTCAATCACTTTGCCGTCGGCTTTGGTAACGTTGTCGTAATTGTTATACCGGTCACTATTGTAAGCCGTTCTAGCTGATGTTTGAGCGGCAACAGATACAGCTATGGCCATAGCCGCCAATGACAACACGCCGCCTTTTAGAAATTTAGTTTTCATTTTTTTATTGATTTAAAGTTTAATTAAAGATATCCTTTCCCAAAGGGTGACTTCATTCGCATATGGATCGGCTAAACAATCCGGATGCGCGGGCCGGAAAGCCGGTCAAAACCATATTTCTTATTTAGCTTCTAACCGTTTCAAAGCATTTTTACCGCCCCCGTTATCGGGGTTCATTTTTATTGACTTTTTATACATGACAATCGCTTCCTCTTTTTTCCCCACCATTGCTAATGCTTCCGCATAGCTATCATAGACATTCCAACTATCGGGATATAATATTGTATTAAGTTTTAATCCCTCCAGGGCCTCGGTATGATGCCCATCAAACAGCATGTGAAGCGCAAGTTCATTCAATTCATCTTCATTCATAAAATAATGGGCGGTATCCGTTTTTAATTCATTAAAACGCATAGCAGCATAATCAGGTCCTTTTTCAAACAAAGCGATGGCATATATTTTTGCAATGGATATTTTATCAGGATGTATCCGTTCTTCATTTAAAAGGTACATGATATTAACACCAGTTGCAATTACACCGCGGTGAAGCACATTATCTAACACAATCACAGTTTGATTGTTAGTTATATTCCTTAAAAATACAGTTACTGCTCCCGGCATTCCTCCCGAATGAAACACGATCTTACCATGAGTGCTATCGCACAATATCATCCAACCCAGGCCATAATAAGCGCTTGTATTTTTCCTGCCCCAAAGCGCATATTTTCCATCATTTAGTTTGGTTGGCGTAAATGCCTCTTTCAAAGTACTGGGTTTTAATAGTTTTGAAGAATAAAGCGTTTGGTCAAAACGCAGCATGTCTTCCGTTGTACTGATAATATTCCCATTACCCATGGTTCCGCGCAATATGATATAGGGTATTTTATACTTTGGCATCGAGTCGACCCTTTTTAGCCGGGAAGGTTCATAGCTCAAAAAGTCGTAATTCTTTGTGCGGTTTTTATCAGCTATTACTAAAAGCGGTGTGGTTATATAGGTGTGGTTCATATTTGCCAGTTTGAAAATGTATTTGGCGAGGTAATTCTGAAAGGGCATCCCGCTTATTTTCTCAACAATCATGGCCAAAAGCCCGAAACCTATATTTGAGTAGCTCCACTTTTCTCCGGGTTTGAAAAGCATCGCTTGTTTATCATTTTTAATTGCGGGTATTATGTCAGCATTCGAAAAAATCTTATTGGTATCGGTCCGATGCGGGCCTTCAAATACCTGGAAATCGGTTAAGCCGGAGGTGTGCGAAAGCAAATGCCGAATTGTAATATTATTAAACGGAAAATCGGACAAATACTTAATCACTGCATCGTCCAGTTTTAGCCTGCCTTTTTCTTTAAGTTGTAAAATGGCTACAGCTGTAAATGTTTTTGAAACCGACGCCAGTTGAAATGCTGAACTGTCGCTGTTTAATATTTTGCCAGCCACATCAGCATAACCATGCGAACTTTTATAAACAACCTGACCCTTGCTTGCTACTAATATATTTCCGCTCAGTTCAGTATTTTTATAAAGATCGTTCACCAGGCTGTCAATTCTTTGCAGGTTATTTTGTGCATATAGGTTTACCGTTGTGATTGATATGATTGTGATAATCGCTGAAACTTTTATATAAATCGTTTTCATTTCATTCCTTATAAACTGTTTAAAAAAAATTGGTTTTTTCATTGCATATTTTCAATCATTTTTAAACAGGAGTTTCAAGGGTTTTTATTGGTTGTTTTTATAATACCGTCCCGTGAATAAGACATGCTATTTTTCGCAAGTTGGCTATATCGTTCTTTGTATCTTTTAAATACATCATCCGGCTGTTTAACGCCGTTTACAGTCATTTCGTAACCATTAATGGCAAAACTGCGCAGGCTGTTCTGGTCGGGTATTATCTTGTCGCCAACAAGATCTTGTGTCAGCTGTTTTATCAGGCGCTCATTTTCTTCGGCCTGTTCCTGATTCTTCTTTGCCTGTATTTCGTTTAGTTTTTCCTGTTCCTGGTTACGCACAGCCTGCCCGGCATTCTTCTTTTCCTGCAGTTGATTCAGCTTTGCCTGTTCCTCGTTACGCTGTGCCTGCTCCTCGTTCTTCTTTTCCTGTATTTCATTTAACTTAGCCTGTTCCTGGTTTCTGCCTGCCTGCTCCTGGTTTTTCTTCGCCT
>DASXMZ010000166.1:0-10762 GCA_036495385.1 Mucilaginibacter sp.
GTTATACCCAGGTTTAAGGCTCAGATTCAAAAAGGCGGCCCTATAACAGTTACACACCCTGAAATTACTCGTTACTTTATGACCATTCCGGAGGCAGTGCATCTAGTATTAGAGGCCGGTACGATGGGTACGGGAGGGGAAATTTTTATTTTTGATATGGGTGAGCCTGTTAAAATTACTGATTTGGCGTTGAAAATGATTAAGCTGGCAGGGTTACAGCCAGAAAAGGACATAAAGATTATTTATACCGGATTAAGACCAGGCGAAAAGCTTTATGAAGAGTTACTCAACCATGGCGAAAATACAATGCCTACCTATCATGAAAAAATTAAGATTTCGCAGGTAATAGATTATGACTACGAACGGGTGCTTGCAGATATTGACGAATTGCTTACGCTGAATAAATGGAACGATGTTGTTGCCGTAGTAAATAAAATGAAAGAGATAGTGCCCGAATTTATTAGCAGGAATTCGCAGTTTGAAGAACTGGATAACAATATAAAAGAAAGTGTACTTGAGATTTAAATAGTTTTAGTAGTTCTTTTTTATATCAGATAATTCCCACAGCTTAAATATCTGCTGCGCTTCGTCGCGGATAAATTGTTTAAAATGCAATTTTCTTTTTTCGATGGGGATCGCGATTTCCTTATAAATAAATTCATCATCGAAGCCAATTCCCGCGGCGTCCTCCTTCGTATTGGCATAATAAATTTTATCTATATGAGCCCAATAAATGGCGCCAAGGCACATTGGACATGGTTCGCAACTAGTATAAATCTCACATCCTGATAAATTAAAAGTGTTGAGTTCGCGGCAGGCAAGCCTGATTGCAGAAATTTCGGCATGAGCCGTAGGATCGTTTTCCTGTACAACCCTGTTTGCGCTTCGCGACAAAACAATGCCGTCCTTAACTATAACAGCACCAAATGGACCGCCTTGCCCTTGTTTCACATTGTGTTCCGACAGCTCAATAGCCATTCTCATAAATTTTTCATGTACCTCGTTTTCCATAAGTATTAAAATTAAAAAAACCTCAAACAAAAGTTGAGGTTTTTTTTAATTTTAATAGGTGCCTTGTATATAATTTGATTTGAAATCCGGCCTTTGGACAGCGGTAAGGATTATTTCTTTTCCTTCGCGTATGCTGCATTCAATTTAGTCAAAAAATCAGCGGTAACGTCTAAACTTTTGTCGGCAAATAATAAATTCGTATTCCCGTTTTGAAAGGTTAAAATCAATTTATAGCCATTGTCCTTAGCATAATCTTTAGTGAAACCGATAATTTTATCATAAAGTTTTTGAGTTTCACCTGCCTGATCGCTTTGAAACTTGGCGCCTTCGTTCTGCTCATAAGCCTGAAGTTCCTGACTTTCGCGCTGTAAACGTTGTTCAGTTGTTGCACGCTGATCGGCGCTTAAAGTGTTTGCACCTCTTTGATAATCAGCAACTTCTCTCTGAAAATTCTGTTTGCGGCCACCTACATCGTTTTGTGCGGATTTTCCTTTATCTTCCAAACGTTTACGCATGTCCTTAGCATATTCGTACTTTGCCACTAAAGTGTCCTGGTTAATATAGACAATTTCTGCTTTAACATTGGTAGCAGGTGTAGTAGAAGCTGTTGCTTTATCGGCAGGTTTGTTTTGATTACATGCCGCTATGGTTGCAGCAAGTAATATTCCGAATGTGATTTTTGTAAAAATAGAAGACTTGGTTTTCATTTCAATTAGTTTTTTGTGCCCTTATACAAAAAGGGTTCCGCGTTAATTTCTTAAAAAATTTTGACAAATATAAGCTTTCAGCACAAGTATCCTAATGTTTTAAAAAGCATGTCTGTTTCGTGTCCTTTTTATCCACAAATGCGATAATCCGGGGTAAAATCCGTACTTTTGAAGGTTGTTGTTTTAAATAATTATGAGCGAAGAAAATCAAGATAAATCAAATTACTCGGCGGATAATATACAGGTTTTAGAAGGTTTAGAGGCGGTGCGTAAACGCCCGTCAATGTACATAGGCGATACAGGTTTCAAAGGTCTGCATCACCTGGTGTACGAAGTTGTAGATAACTCGATAGATGAGGCGCTGGCCGGCTATTGTGATACAATTAAAGTAACCATTTTAAAAGATAATTCAATAAAGGTTGAAGATAACGGCCGCGGCATCCCTACCGCCATGCATACCAAAGAGAAACGTTCGGCTCTTGAGGTTGTAATGACAGTGTTACATGCCGGTGGTAAGTTTGATAAGGATACTTACAAAGTTTCGGGTGGATTGCATGGGGTGGGTGTGAGTTGCGTTAATGCGCTGTCAATTCACTTAACCGCCTTAGTTTATAGGGACGGTAAAATATGGACCCAGGAATATGAAAAAGGTAAACCATTGTTTGATGTAAAAACAATCGGCGACACGGAGGACAGGGGAACAACCATAATTTTTAAACCCGATGCCGAGATTTTTACTATTGGTACCGACTATAAGTACGAAACCCTCGCCGCCCGACTGCGCGAACTCTCATTTTTAAATAAAGGCATCCGGCTGTCATTATCTGATGAGCGGGAAACCAATGAAGATGGCAGTTATCATATAGAACAATTTTATTCGGAAGGTGGCTTACGTGAGTTTGTTAAATACCTCGACGGCACTCGTACTCCGTTAATACCCGACCCTATTTACATTGACGGTAATAAACAGGGTATCCCTGTTGAACTGGCTCTGCAGTATAATGATACCTACTCTGAAAATGTCCACTCGTACGTTAATAACATCAACACAATAGAAGGAGGTACTCACGTTGCAGGGTTCCGCCGTGGGTTAACCCGTACGTTAAAGACTTACGCGGATAAGGAAGGCTTGCTTAAAAATAATAAAGTTGAAATAAGCGGCGACGACTTCCGCGAAGGGCTGACCGCTGTAATTTCAGTTAAGGTAGCCGAGCCGCAGTTTGAAGGACAAACAAAAACCAAGCTCGGTAACAATGAGGTTATGGGTGCCGTAGATATGGCCGTGGGCGAAATTTTGGGCAACTACCTGGAAGAACACCCAAGGGAAGCCAAAATGATAGTGAACAAGGTGGTACTTGCAGCTACTGCCCGTGCCGCTGCCCGTAAAGCCCGCGAAATGGTGCAGCGCAAAAATGTTATGAGTGGCTCTGGCTTGCCAGGTAAACTTTCTGATTGCGCCAACAGTGACCCATCTTTATGCGAAATATACCTGGTGGAAGGTGACTCCGCAGGTGGAACTGCCAAACAAGGCCGTGATCGTGAGTTCCAGGCAATTTTACCACTGAGAGGTAAAATACTGAACGTGGAAAAAGCCATGGAACACAAGATATATGAGAATGAAGAAATAAAAAATATGTTTACTGGCCTGGGAGTGAGTATTGGAACCCCTGAGGACGATAAAGCGTTGAATATCGCCAAACTTCGTTATCATAAAATAGTAATCATGACGGATGCCGACGTCGACGGATCACATATAACTACCCTGATCTTAACTTTCTTTTTCCGCTATATGAAAGAGCTGATTGAGTATGGATATGTTTACGTTGCGTCGCCGCCATTGTATCTTGTAAAAAAAGGAAAAGAACAGGAATATTGCTGGACCGAAGAACAACGTGATGCAGCGGTTCAGAAATTAAAAGGTGCCGGCAAGGAAGACAGCGTACATATACAGCGCTATAAAGGTCTTGGTGAAATGAATGCAGAACAACTGTGGGAAACTACTATGAATCCGCAGACGCGTACGCTTAAACGGGCGAGTATCGAAAATGCCGCCGAATGTGATCACACCTTCTCCATGCTGATGGGCGACGAAGTGGCTCCACGCCGTGAGTTTATTGAGAAAAATGCGAAGTACGCGCGGATAGATACATAGTTTGTTAATTTCTGGTTATCAATTTTTTAGGTATTTATCTTAGCATAAACCCCTCCCCAAAAGGCGGGGTTTTTTATTGTTTATCAAAATATTTTTGGTCATATCTTTCGATATATGATTATAAATATATCTTTGACCATCTAAATCTCGTAAAAATCACATATGAAATTTTTCTACAAATTATTAGCTCTAACTGTTTTTCTTCCTCTTTTTTCATTAGCACAAGGCAATTATAAACAAGGTTTTGTTATTAACTTAAAAGGAGACACTTTAAAAGGATATATTGATTTAAGGGAATGGGGTAGTAACCCAACCAGTATAAATTTTAAAACTTCATTAGATAAGTCCTCGCTCCAAAAATTCGCCGTAAATGATATAAGCTATTTCGAAGTCACTAAAATAACTGCCTATAGGCAATTTATCACTTCCATCAGTCTGGATGAAACTAATATTCAACGTGTACCTGATCACAGAGATACAAGTTCAAGAATGGACAATGTTTTTTTGAAAGTGGAACAACGGGGCAAAAATGTAACTTTATATTCCTATACAGATGACATCAAACAAAGGTTTTATATCTATGACACACAGGTAAATCGCATAGCCGAACTCACTTATAGGATTTATTTTGTGCCAAATGATAAAAATAATGTTACAACCGTCAGCCAGGATGCCTATAAACAACAATTACTACTGACTGCTCAAAAGTTCGATACCTATAACGACAATATAAAAACCCTTTTGGAAGAGGCAAATTATAATGGTGACGATCTGAGACTCGTTTGCCGTAAAATAAATAATACGTCGGATAAGGAGGAAGAGGCAGGCAAAATTAAAAAACCATTTGTCAGGTTTTTTGCAGATGCTGCTGTAGGTTTTAACACGATAAATAGAACCGGTACATTTCCTCTTTATAATTCTAATCCCTCACATAGTTCCGCCACCCCGAAAATATCTGCCGGTATTAATTTTTATCCTGCACCACAGGTAGGCCGAACAGTTCTCAGAATCGAAGCTGCCTACACATCAGTTAACTATGAAACCAGTGGAAATCTGGATTATCAGTACAATCCCGACCTTATTTCAAGTTTTTCTTTTGTTCAGCACAATTTTTCTTTAACGCCTCAACTTCAGTATAACGTCTACAACTCAGATGCAATTAGTTTCTATTTGAACGTGGGGTTGTCAATTAACTTTTCTCAGTACACCGGAAATACGGTTTATGATCCATATACACATGATACCTACACCGATTTTAGTGGGTTGAATGACCGCTGGTTATCCGTTCCAATAAAGACCGGAATAATTTTGAAAAATCATCTGGAATTATTGTTAACGTATATTCCCACGGTATCCATATCTGACAATCATGCCGGCACTCATCAGGATTTTGACTATTCATTGAACTATACCTCGTTGCAGGCTGGTTTGGGTTATATTTTTTAATTCCGAAGAGCAATAGCGGTGCTATTTTTGCAGTGATATTATTTTTTCTCCGTAATCAATAACCGCCCTATATTTCATTAATATATCGCCACCCAGCACGCCTAAAACTTCTGGGTGGCCCATTTGCCTGTAAGCTGTATTGATGGTTGAAAGATCCAGTACAGCTACCTCAAACTCATCAATTAATAAATCACCAATATAAAGATCGTGGATAATTGCTGTTGCTGAGGTCATTGTATTTGTGCCAAGCCCAGTGGAAAGCTTGTCGCTTGTAATAATAACGGCGTTTTCGTTGGCCTGCATCAGCAAATTTCTGTCAAAAGCAGTCTTGGACGCACCGGTATCCAGTACCAATATAAAAGGCATGCCGAAAAGAGACACATTTACTAACGGATGATATCCGTCGCTTTGAAGATCAATGATTTGTAAGGATACTTTGGTTTCCTGCATGTTTATTAAAACGCAAGGTTAGTAATATTAATTGATCATAAAAGAATTATAGCATTGATCAATTATGATATATCATGATCAGATGCTTCCTCAGCCATTTCAACTATGATAGTATCCATTCTATCCAGTTCGCTTTGGATGTGATCGATTATTTTTTCATCCAAAAAGCCGTCTTTTAATAGCGCGGCTAATCCTTTTAAATTGGCCAGCGGACTTCGTACCAAATGCGACTGTTTCCACGCCATGTCTTTTATGCTTTCGATTTGGTTTTGAATTCTTTGGTAAGCGCTCTTTAAATTTTGCTCCGCATTTTTTCTTTCTGTTATATCATTCAAAGCAATCAGTATTCCCAGTATTTCTTTTTTCTCATCTGTTATCGGGAATAATCTTACATAGTACCAAAACACGGAACCGTTTGGCTGCGGATAGTCAATTTCAAAGTTGATATTGTTCCCTTTTAAAACATTTTTGGTATAATTTATAAACTGCGGAAATCTATCCTGTGGGAAAAAGTCAACAAGCCGATCTCCTTTTTCGGGATTATGACCATATTGCTGATTCACAAATTCGGTGGCTTCCTGGTTAAAGGCCAAAACCTGAAGGTCTACATCAAATAATGCATAGGCGGTATCAGTTGTATTTAAAATGGTTTGCAGGTTAGCTTCAGACTTTTTTAATGATTCCTCGGCTTTAAGTTTTTCTGTAATATCGTTTGTCAACGAGAGTCTTACCGGCCGGCCTTCGAATATTATATCGTGGGCTGTCACCTGCACAACCATGATCGTTCCATCTTTTTTAAGATGTCTGACTATACTAGTGCCAGTTGAATTAATTTCTCTTTTTTGGTAACCATTTATTTGCTGCTCCAGGTCAACCTTTGGCCTAAGCGCTGTAACACTCATGTTTAACAATTCATTCTTTGTGTAGCCATAAAGACGAGCCGCCGCTTCATTTACGGCTATTACGGTTAGGTTATCTTTCGCTATCATCCACAATGGCAGCGGATTACTTTCAAAAAGCATTTTGTATTTTTGCTCAGATGCTCTTAGTTCCTCTTCTGCCTTTTTACGTTCGGTAATATCAATTATTGACCCGATAATTGCCGGCTTACCTGCTATAGTCACACTATTTCCATAAATCTCAATCCAATTTGTGGTACCGTCCTTTTTTTGGCCCAGGGCCTCGTATCGAAGTGTGTCAATTTCGCCCGACATTCGTCGCCTTACATTTTCAGCAACAATTTCAAGATAGCTTTCATGGAAAATTTTTTTCGCTGGATTGGGTGCATCGATAAGGTCTTCCGGTTTATAACCGAAAATTTCGGCAAACCTGGGATTTACATAGGAAAATGTTTCATTTTGAATGATGTAAACACCTACCATTGATTTTTCGGCAATTGTCCTGAACTTTAACTCAGCTTCCTTTAATTCAGCTTCCATTTTCTTACGGTCGGTAATGTCCCTGGCAATAACCAGGATCCGGTTATCAGAAAACCGTTTTGCATTAACTTCAACAGTGAATACGCTCCCGTCTTTACGGATAAATCGTCTCTCTTCTATTATTGCATGTCCAAGGTTAATTATTCGCGCATACAACGGATTGGATTTAAGATCTTCTAGATCAATAATCGACTCTATCTGTAGCTTCAAGAGTTCTTCTCTGGTATAGCCAACCAGGTTACACATACTTGCATTTACATCGATAAAATGTCTTTTGTGATCCAGTACGTATATGGCGTCTGACGCCTGTTCAACAAGCGAGCGATATTTCTTTTCGCTTTTCTGAAATTCAACCGATCGCTCTTCAACTCTTTTCTCGAGGTCGGCATTCATTAGTTTTATTGCGGCCTCGGCTTTTGTTCGTTGATCATCAATGCCGTTTAACCAGTTAGCAGTGTGCCATATGAGCAGCAGGCTTACCAGTAAAAAGCCAACTGCCAATAATGAAATGCCTAATCCTGCCGAAGAAAAAGACTGAAAATACTGTGATTGAAACCGTAATGAACCAAATACCACCACCATGATAATTATCAGGGTATAAAGGCGTCGTGCCATGAAGTTACCTACCCGTTTACCGGTAAACAGCCCGGCAATACCAATTGAGGGATTTAATAGCGAAGCAGCCAGCGAGATAATAAAAAAAAGAACGGCGGTATGTGTAGCCATTGAGGTTTTATACAAAAGGGCCATGAAGAAAGACACGCCATAGAGATAGCCGACCAACGCGATAGCAGAGAAGATAGTAACTATGTGAAAAAGGAATTGAGATAATATGTTAAAAAGCGGCTTTTTAAATACGAGCGTTAAAAAACCCAATCCTAATAAAACAAAATTGAACGAAGCGTTAAAAGCCATGCGGCCCGGAAACGGTACGCGGTATGATACTAAAGTTTTATCAGTTACAAACAGTTGATCGAGCCCGGAATTATAGTGAAATAAATCCTCTGACAGCGTGATCAATCCGATAAAAAAGCCCGGTAATAAAAGTGTACAAAACACCAGGCTATTATATTTTCCGGTTTGTAGTTGAGTAATCAGTAGAGTGACACCAAATAATACAAAACACAAGCCTGCGTTAAATCTCATCCCTTCAAAGCCCGGCACAATACTTTGCAGGGCCAGAATATCAAATATCCAGCCCGCCATTACTGCCAAACCGGCAATTATTGTAAGCAAACTTATTATCAGAATGGTTCTATTTTTCTGCAAATGACCCATTAAAATAAACTAATCTAAACTTTATACGTATCCTGCTCCAAGTATAGCTAACTTTTGTATATGATTTTGTTTAAATAAAATTAAAGTTAAATTAAAGTTAAACCAATGCAGAAATAAGAGCCCTGTTAAATTGAAAGGAAATTTTGTTAACGAATTAGGGGTAATATTCTAATTCTTACATCGTAAAACAATTGAAAAATTAAAACGGATACCCGATCGCGAGATTAAAAACCAAGTTTTGGCTTCTCCACTGCGAACTGCCAAAGTCTATTTTGTCAATTACAACTCGTTGGCCGGGGGGGAGATTAGGTTTTACTATGGGAAAGCCGAGATCCAGGCGCAAAATTAGTACCGTAAGATTAAAACGTAGGCCGGCACCGGCATCAGCGGCCAATTGAGTGAGAAAATTTTTACCAAAGGCTGCACCCGGCAAATACGGATTGCTATTGAGCAACCATATATTGCCAGCATCAACAAATAAAGCACCCTCCACAATGCTGAATAACTTAGGGCGGTATTCAAGGTTGCCCTCTATTTTTATATCGCCCGATTCATCGGGCAGAAAACCCGTCCCTTGTTTTAAACTGTCCGGCTGGTTATAGGATCCCGGCCCTATGGAGTGCGCCTGGAAACCACGTAAGCTATTTGAACCGCCAATAAAAAATTGTTGTGAGTAAGGGAGAACTGTTGAATTGCCATAAGGCAGACCAACATTTACCATCAGCCGTGCTGCCAGTTTACTGTTTGGCCCAAGTTTATGGAAAAACCTTATTTCGTTTTCTATTTTTACATACTGGTTAAAGGGTATACCAAATAAGGTGCTCACCTTTCTCGGGGTATCTGCTCCTGTTATGATACCAACTAAATTTCCGGACAGACTTACCTTGCCATTGTAGTAAAAAGTATTTTTTTTGTAGTCTTCGGTAGTGTTTGTCCAGGTATAGCTATAAGAGGGGCCGAAAGTAAACTGCTTATTAATTACGTGCGCCAAGGTGGGATTACGGGTTTTTTCTATACTATCCAGGTAAAGCTGGGTAACATTTCGCGGGCTTACGTAGGTGACCTCTAACAAATTAAGATCTATTTGTTTATGAATGTTTGGTTTCCATTGATAGCCAAATGACCCATTAAATGAATTAAGCGTGTACAGCTGGGTTCGGTTAACCAGGGTAAAGCCGGTTGTTAAAATGGTGCGTGGAATAAACGCATTATCTGTTTGAAAATTAAAAGGGCTGATAAATCTTGGCCATGAAAGTGACGGCTCAATACCTACCTGGTAAACATTATAACCGTGGTTATAAGCTCCAAATTGAACATCTGCGCTGCCAAACAAGGTTAAACTAAATAGTTCCGCGCCTCCAAAAGTATTCCGATTTTTATAGGTTAAGCTAATTTGCGAACCGGTATAATTTGCCGAGGTTTGCCTGCCAAGCAACTCAAATTGTATCGATTTCTTTTTGCGCTGGGTTAAAAAGTAATAGATGTCGAGTTTAGCCGAGTCGGGAGTCACATCTTCAAATCTGTTTTTTACAAACGAAAACGGACCCAGATCTATCATCCTCTTCAAAGAATTGTTATGTTCAGTCCGGTTATAAATATCGCCAGGGTGCAACAAGACGCTATTTTTGAAAGTAAATGGCCTTATGGTCTTTTTGGGGTCGATGACGTTATACCAGCGATACCTTACTGCCGAATCCAGTTTCAGGGCCGTATCCCGCAGAGAGTATTTGGGATAAACATAAATATTTCTGATGCTGTAAATCCATCGGGCCTCATCAGGTGTAGCGCCCTTTACTGTAATAAACATATCCACCTGGTGATTGGCTACAGTGCTGTCATATTTCATAATCAGGTCTTCGGGGGCAAAATAATAAAAACCTTCTTCCTTTAATCTGGCATCTATTCGCACGCGTTCTGCTTTTATAATATCAAGATTGTACTTATCACCGGCTTTGAGTAATGTTTGCGCAGCCGTTCCGGTAACGGCAGTGTCGAGATCGTCATTTTCATTCGGAAATATTATTTTATGATAATGGTATACCGGACCGGTTTGCGCCGTATAAACGGCTTTCGCGGTTTTGTTTTTTGATATAGTGTCGCCGTATACCTGTGCCAGAAAATAACCCTCGTTTTGCAGCCTGTTTTGAAGTATGCTTGCGTTTTTCTCAAGATCGACAGAACTTGCCAATACGGGAGGTTCGCCGATATGTGTATTCAGGTAATGGCTTAGGCCTTTTTTCTTGTTAGTTTTTGTTATTTCGTAAACGTAAAGCTTAAAA
>DASXMZ010000167.1:0-1880 GCA_036495385.1 Mucilaginibacter sp.
GTTTATACGGACTGATAGCATTTGCCGCTTCGCAACGCACAAAAGAAGTAGGCATACGAAAAGTTTTGGGCGCACCCTTATGGAGTATTGTTGGCTTGTTTTCGAAAGAATTTGTCCTGCTCATTACCATCGCATTTTTTATAGCCGCACCTATAGGATATTATGCCATGCATAACTGGTTGCAGAATTATGCATATCATATCAACATCGGTGCAGGAATATTTATCATAGCAATTGTGGCATCATTCATTATAGCTGCAATAACCATTGCGTACCAAACTATAAAAGCAGCCATGGTTAACCCGGTGGTGAGTTTGAGGAGCGAGTGATAGCCCCACCTAAATCCTCCCCGGTAGGGAGGACTTTGAATACGTAGGGGAAATATTTTGTGTTAAAAATATAGGATGTCTTAAAAAAATAAAAAGTCTCCCCAACCGGGGGAGATTTAGAGGGGGCTTAGTCATGATAAAAAATTGCATCAAAACCGCGTTCCGCAACCTTTTGAAAAACAAAGGTTTTACAGCCATAAATATTTTAGGGCTGGCTTTGGGTCTGGCTACCTGCCTGCTGATTGTCTTTTATGTATTTGACGAATTAAGTTACGACAGGTATAACACGAAGGCCGATCGCTTATACCGTGTAAATTTTGACATTAAGTTTGGCGGTGATGCCAGATCATATGCTGTAACTCCGGCATCGTTGGGTGCTGCAATTAAAAGCGATTTTCCTCAAATTGAGCAGGTAACGAGGTTCAGGATGCGTGGTGGTTTCCAGGTTAAAAAGGGCAATCAAAACATAATGGAGTATATGATGATTTATGCCGACCCTTCAATGTTTAACATCTTCACTTTACCTATGCTTAGCGGCAACGCCGCTACCGCGTTAACAGAACCACGCTCTGTTGTAGTAACCGAAAGCACCGCCAGGAAATATTTTAACCAAACGAACGTCGTCGGGCGGATTTTAACCTTTAACGATTCGTTACAATATAAAATAACCGGCGTTATAAAAGACATACCAAAGCAATCGCATTTTAATTTTGATTTCTTTTTATCCATGTCCACATTGTCCGAAAGCAGGGACAACTCGTGGTTTAGCAATAATTTTAATACCTATATTTTGCTTAAGCCGGGCAGCGATCCTAAAAAATTGGAAGCTGAGCTCCCTGAATTTTTGATAAAGCATGCCGGGCCGCAAATGCAAAGCATACTCCACCTCAACTTTAAAACATTTGAGCAGGCGGGTAATTATTTACGTCTCAATCTTACCCCGGTAAAAGAAATACATCTCGAATCAAACCGTGTTGCCGAAATAGGCGTTAACAGCGACATCAAGTATGTGTATATTTTTTTCGGCTATCGCTATATTTATTCTACTGATTGCCTGTGTTAATTTTATGAATCTTTCTACCGCCCGTTCGTCAAACCGGGCGCGCGAGGTTGGCGTAAGGAAGGTGCTTGGGTCTCCCAGAAAATATCTTATTGCCCAATTTTTAACAGAATCAATAATGATAACCCTGGTTGCAACGGTAATAGCTGTATTTACTGCCTGGGCGTTATTACACACATTTAACCAAATGTCGGGCAAGGAATTAACTGTAACGCCGCAGATATTTGGGTGGCTGATACCCACGTTATTTATCATAATTATCGTAATAGGATGCCTGGCGGGGTCGTATCCGGCTTTATTTCTATCAGGTTTTAAGCCGGTCGAAGTACTGAAAGGAAAATTATCAACAGGCTTTAAAGGAGGTTTTCTTCGCAGTTTCCTCGTGGTTTTTCAATTTGCCATTTCCATTATTTTAATAATAGGCACCCTGGTTATTTATAACCAGCTCAAATATATTCAAAGCAAAGATCTGGGATATGATCGTGATCACG
>DASXMZ010000168.1:0-5118 GCA_036495385.1 Mucilaginibacter sp.
TTTAACTGGCGGCTTAACAAATTGATTGGGGTCAATATATGGCGTAACGTAAATAATAGAGCCAACAATGGTAAAATCAAGGTTATACTTTTTTGCCAGGAATATTAAGATATTACTTGCCGACACCCCGTTAAAAGTATCGTTGACCGTGTAATTCAGCTTAGGGTCGACGCTGATACTTAAGTTATTGATTTTACTCAATGCGATAAGGTAGTCCTGAATCGAAACACCTGTCATTGCCAATCGTACACTTTGTTTTAACCCGGTAGCGCTGACAGATAAACTGTCCAGTTTTTGCTGAATCACCTGAAGGCGGTCCCGTTGCTGCGCAAACAGCTTGATGGGCAGTGTGAGTATTAAAAAAAAGTACAGGCACTTTGTAATTTTTTTATCCATAAGGTCAGGTTTCAATAGTTAAATAATAGGGGGTAAATTTCATCGATAGAGGTAAGCCCATCACTGAAGATGTTAAAGGCGTTTTCTGCCAACGTTTGTATGCCTCTTTCTTTTAAGAGACTTTGAATATACATATTTCCATTCTTTATTTCGAAGGCGAGTTCCTGGTCGATTGGTATTACTTCATATACTGCTTTTCGCCCTTTATAGCCTGTGTAATAACACCGTTCGCAACCTTGAGCTTTAAAATGCTGGTCAACCTGGCGATAGGGTTTAAATTGCTTTGGGTATAGCCCGTTATTAAAAGTTTCCTCCTTTTTGCAATATGGGCATAACAAACGCACCAGCCGTTGTGCCACTGTAGTATTGAGCGTATTGGCGACTAAAAATGGTGGAACGCCCATATCAATCAGCCTCGATACTGTTCCCCATGCCGAATTGGTATGTATTGTAGACAAAACCAAATGGCCGGTTAAGGCTGCTCTTATAGCCATGTTGGCTGTTTCGGTATCTCTTATTTCGCCAACCATAATCACATCCGGGTCCTGGCGCAGAAATGTTCTTAAAGCTGCAGAAAAACTTAGGCCAATTGATTCCTTCAGTTGGACCTGGTTGATTCCTTCTAGCGTATATTCTACCGGGTCTTCTATGGTTAGTATATTCCTTGTTTCTTTGTTTAAGAGCTTAAGCGTGGCATAAAGCGTTGTGGTTTTTCCGCTGCCGGTTGGGCCGCTGATCAGCAAAATACCATTTGGCTTTTTAACGCCATCCAGATAATTATCCAGGTCAAATTTGGAGAAGCCAAGGCTATTCAGATCGATCTCTGTTGCATCGCTATTTAACAGCCTTAAAACAACTTTTTCCCCGTATAGTGTCGGCAAAACTGATACCCGGATATCAAATTGCTGGTCCTGCTGCTTAAAATTGATACGGCCATCCTGCGGAAGCCGTTTTTCGGCTATGTCCAGATTTGCGAATATTTTTATTTTGTTGATCAGCGCCGGATATTCATCTCGTTTTAAAAGGTAACGTTCTACCATCATGCCATCGATGCGTATTCGCACCCGGCACTTATTTTCATAACTTTCTATATGAATATCGCTGCTTTTAAGGTTTTTTGCTTCCCGGATCAAATTCATCAAAAAATTATCAGCATTGTTATTGAGCTGTAATTGTGCTGATCCCGGGGCTGCGCTGTCTTTGATGTAATACTTTGAGAGCAGCCTGGCAATCTGAGAAACTTGTATGGGCTCAAGCAAAATTGCGCAGTTTAACAATATCTCCAGCTCTGATGATAACGCTGTTTGATCTGCTGTTTCTTCACAGTATAGGCAGAAATGACTATCAGTTTTATGTTTAGGCAAAACTCTGTAGTGCCAGGCCTGATCCTTGGTGAGCAAGTGGATGTTTTCCGTTAATAGGGTAATTTCGTCCGTCAGGTTCATTTTGTGATAAGGTGAAGCAACCACGCATCGTTTGTCAGGTCAAAAAACTTAACCCACCAATCGACCGATAAAAATACGGTAAAAATTAACGCTTGCAAGCCTGCAAGGGGTATATGTTGATTTTTTTCTTTTGTTGCTGCCTGCCATATCACCCAGATTAAAAGCACAGCGGTTAAACTGATGATATAAAAAAATAAAAAATTCAGAAACGATAGGTAAAAAGCAATACTTAACAGCAATAAGATATCTCCCCATCCCAACAGGCTCGTTGTAATAAATGTCCATCTGCCGTTTTTTATCGAAAAATACAATGAAACAAGCAAAAGCTGGAGCAAAATAAAACCAGTATTTGCTAAAACGGTTTGCCAATATAAAACAGGCAAATGGTGCTGTAATACGCTGGTCAGGATAAACAAAATAGCCAAAACGGGAAATAAAACCCAATAAACTGCCCTGCTCCTGACATCCTGGATAAATATCAATAGTAAAACAAAGAGCGTAACCAATTTAAGGACAAACACTCAATCCGGGGTTACTTCTTTTAACGATTTATCCTGGTCAATTTCCCACACGTTAAAGGTACCATTGCCGTTAAAATCAACCACTGCCGTCGCCCGGGCGGTAAATCCCGTATTGGTTGCATTTACAATTTCTATCCTGTAATTAGCACGTCCATTGTTACCATCAGTTACCAATTTATCCTGCAGAAAACCAATTTCATTTAAATCTTTTGAGTACTTGGAATGTTCATAAAAATAGCTCTGCTCAAGGGTTTGAACATGTGAAAGCTGGGTTTTGGCCTCGACGGTCTTTGCTTTGGTAATTAAAGGAAGCAGGTTTGGTAACGCAAGCAGTACCAAAATACCGATGATTACCAATACCACCAGGATTTCGGTGAGGGTATAGGCTTTAACTCGTTTTTGTAATAAGGTTGAATGGGTTTTCATTTTTAAATATCGGGCTAAATGTAATATCTTTTGAAACAATTTCAAATTAATTAAGATAATTCCTAAATCCAATCATAACGAAAGTGATGGTTAGTTAGTTAGACGTTTTTTTTTCTTTAAAAGATTCATAACTACTATTATAAATATACCAACCCTTCCGCGAAAACATAAATAAGCTACTGGAAGGAGGCTTGAGGAAACGCTTAAGCATCACTAAAGAATTAGCAGATTACGGTGAACTAATTAAAGAATTGAGCGCTGACAGCGCCTAACAGCAGCAAGCCATGTTTTCGCCATGCGAAAACGGCTTGCCGGGACACCCGGACCCTGAAATGCTTCACTTCGTTCGGCACTTCAAAACATTTTTTTTCTTTTTTGAAACCCAATAGCTAACTTTACAACATCGGTTGACAGCATCGCTGTAAACCACCAATCTTCCATAATGAGGAATAAGTTTCCTCCGATTTCAATTCATTTCTTGAATAATCTCATTATGGAAAAATATCATTTTTTTAATTCTTTGCTTGCTGGCTTGTCTTTAATCATCTCGATTAAGCACTAATGGCAAGACCAAAACTTACCGACGAACAAAGGCGTTCAGTCAATTTCACAGTACGGCTTTCACCGGCTGAACTGAAAAAGCTGGACGATTTAGCTTTATTTTGTGGCAAAACGCCAGCGGTATTAGTTCGTGACAAAGTTTTCAAGGGGAAATTTCCTTCAACTAAAATGCCAAAACTTGACCTGGAGACTTATCTGGAATTAAAAAAAATCGGGGTCAACATCAACCAGCTTACCCGCCTGGCACACCTCAGGAAGGTCAGCCCGGCCCTTCCTGCATTACTCCTGCAATTGCGGCAACAGCAGCAGCAACTAATTAACCTGTTAATCGAATATGATCGCCAGTCAGAAAATCGGTAAAAGCTTTATGGGGGCGCTCAATTATAATCTAAAAAAATTGAATCACCCCGACTCTAACCAAAGAGCGGAATTGCTGGATACCAATTTTAATAGTTTGGATAAAGAGCAGATCAGGCTCGAAGTTAATCTGGTTCGCGAACTAAGGCCAAATCTCAGCCGGTACGTCTACCATACCAGTCTTAATTTTTCAAAGGAGGACCTGATAGAAAATAGCCGGATACATCATAACCGGCTACAAAATCCCCTGATACATAATACCCAGCTGCTAAATAAACCGATAGAAAATAGCCCGATACAAAATAGCGTGTTACTAAATATCGCGCACCAGTACCTGGAAGCCCAGGGATTTACCAACAACCAGTATTTTATATTTCGTCATTACGATGCAGACCATCCGCATTTGCACCTGTTAGTCAATCGGATATCTTTCGATGGCAGCGTGGTGTCTGACAGCAACAATTATAAAAAAAGTGAGTACATATTAAGAAGTATCGAGAGACAATATAACCTGGTATCTGTAGCGCCAAGTATCCAGGCATATCAGCGGGCTGCTAATAAAGATGAACTGGAAATGGTAATGCGCACCGGCAAGCCATCTGAAAAAATGTTACTTCAGGAAATAATGAAAGATTTGCTTAGTCAAAAAAATCTCACGGTTTCGGAGCTAATCAGAAAGGGTGAACAAATAGGAGTTCATCTCCTTTTCAATCAGGCATCGACCGGAAGGGTTACAGGGATTACTTATTTCCATAACGGTTTCAAAATAAAAGGACAGTCATTAGGTAACGCCTTTAAATGGGCAGAAATTATTAAGAAAATAGATTATGACCAAGTTAGAGACAGCGAGGCAATTAGCGAAGCAAACGGCCGAACAAAAGCAATTTACGGAGAAATCCAACACGACAGTTGGGCAGGTCAGCGAGAAGGAACAGGCAGAGATCATCAACTTTATACAAGCGATACAGAAAGTGTTGGATATTTCAACAGCCAACCAGCAGACATTGACGAAATTGGAAAAGAAGATTACCCTAATCGAGAAAGATCACTGGAAGCAAATCAGGATGCTGATACTTTATATCGGGATATGCCTGATACTTTGTATCGCGATACTTCTGAAATTAATATCGAGATAGCGGATGATGAAGACGACGAAAAAGTTTATGGCAGAGGGCGAAGACGGGGAAGATAGTTTGGGCATTCCCCCGATACCTATCGGAAAACACGGAAAAAAATGCGACTAACTTTTTAGCTTTGCCCAACCAATAAATAAGCCAATTTGGACTTAGACGATTATAACCAGCACCTGGTCGACCTTGCGCAAAAATGGATGACCGGATTTATCACCGAAACTGAATATCTGGAACTGGATAATTGGTTCCGATCATGGGAAGATACTGCTTTAGGCTGCC
>DASXMZ010000169.1:0-4170 GCA_036495385.1 Mucilaginibacter sp.
CTTGAGCCCTAATGCAAAAGCAAGTACAACTAAAGGAGCAAAAGGACCAGTTAGGCCTGCCGGTATAGAAGACGGCATTTTGAAACAGTCTTATCGCCTTCCATCAGAAGCTGAATGGGAATATGCAGCTTTATCATTAATAGGAAATACACAGTTTGAAAATATTAATGATGAGAAAATATACCCCTGGAACGGTTTAGGTGTGCGATCATCAAAAAGATCAACCCGAGGATTAATCTTAGCTAACTTTAAACGTGGTGCCGGTGATAATGCTGGCGTTGGCGGATACTTAAATGATAAAGCAGATATAACAGCGCCGTGCAGGTCATATCAGCCAAATGATTTTGGCTTATACAATATGGCTGGCAACGTTAACGAGTGGGTACAGGATACATATCGTCAAACAACATTTGAAGAATTTGAAGATTTTAACCCATTCCGTGGTAACGAGTTTAGCAACAAACGCCTGGCAGATGCCGCGAAAGGCCGTTATGCAAAAGATAAATATGGCCGCCCGATTAAAGACCCTGCCAAATCAGATAAAAAACTAAAATATAGCGAGTTACTGGCGATACAACAAGCGCAAAGTGCACCTGCTAATGGAGCAGCAAATCAGCCGGCAGCAAATCCTGCTAATGCCACTCCTGCTACTACTACTCCAGGCGCACCGGCACCAGCACCAACAAGTTCGTTAACCGGTAAGGCATTTAATCCGGATGTTAGAGGGTATGGCGATACAACTAATACTTCGTTATATGGCGTTACATCATTGGTAAGCGATCATTCAAAAGTTTATAAAGGTGGTTCATGGAACGATTTAGCTTTCTGGTTAAATCCTGCAACACGCCGCTTTATGAATGAAGACGACGCAAGTGCTGAAGTTGGTTTCCGTTGTGCAATGACACTTGTTGGCGCACCCGAAATACACCCTGAAGGAAAACCGCATTACAGCGTAAAAAATCCTAAGCCTTACAAACCAAGATAAAAAAATCTAAAATTTACAGTTATATAAAACAGAGAAGCCGGGGTTAAGCCCGGCTTCTCTGTTTTATTTTTGTGACAATACTACCTTAAAACATCATTAATACTTGTCCCTTTTCCACCTTATCGCCAGGTTTTATTTTTATTGAGTTAACTATTACGTTGGCCGGTGACTTGATGATATTTTCCATTTTCATAGCTTCCAAAATAAATAGATTTTCATCTTTCTTTACTTCCATCCCCTCGCCAACAAAAATTTTGAGTACCATACCAGGCATAGGCGCCTTTATTTCACTGATCTTTGCTGAACTTAAATCACTCATTCCCAACTTGTCCAGCAAAATATCAAACTGATCTTTTGCCTTAACTGTATAAACGTTGTTGTTTACCTTAATTTCTGCTGTTTTTTGCGACCTGTCAAAACTTATCACTTCAACGTTGTACGACTGCAAATTATTGATAATGTGCCATGTGGATTCGTTGATCTTACTTGTATCCGCATTAACCTTTTCGCCATTTACCAGTGACCCTTCGCCATTCTTTTCAAACTCGTAATTGTACTTTTCGTTTACTTTAATATGAACCATAAATTATAAAGACAGGAGATTACCTAATTGCAGATAAGGTAATTAAATATTTGCCAGAATAAAAACTTATTTAGTCAACACGTACTGAATCAGGTTGGCACCCATTTTTAAAGCCTTTAAACGGGTTTCTTGTGTGTCACCCGCGTAAGTGCCATAGTCCTCCCAGCCATTTCCCAGGTCACATTCGTAAGTATAAAAGCATACAAGCCTGCCTTTGTAAATTAGCCCGAAGCCTTGCGGCCGCTTTCCGTCATGCTCATGTATTTTCGGCAATCCCAACGGGAAGCTAAACTTTTGATGATAGATAGGATGATTCAACGGCAATTCAACAAACTCAAGTTCGGGGAAAACTTTTTTCATTTGAGGACGGATAAACTGGTTCAATCCGTAATTATCATCAATATGCAAAAAGCCGCCCCCGATTAAGTACTTTCTGAGGTTGCTGGCTTCCTGGTCCGAAAATATAACATTGCCATGCCCGGTCATAAATACAAATGGATAGTTAAACAACTCCGCGCTCCCAACATCCACAGTCTCATCTTCGGGTTGAAAGTTTGTTTTCAAGTTCTCGTTGCAGAATTTTATTAAGTTAGGCAGTGCGGTCCTGTCCCCATACCAATCGCCGCCACCGCTATATTTAAGCTTAGCCATCTTATAGGTTGGGTCACTAAAACCACTTATCAGGCATACTATTGCAAAACAACAAAATACATAAACTAACCTTTTCATATCTTTAATATACTACGGCATATTTTGCTTAGGTCAAGCCCAATCAACTACTCACCCAATCAACTAATTATTTAACGATTTAGAAAGTTCACCGCAAAACAAGCTTCCAGCGCAGCTGTCTCGGTCCTTAAACGACTCTCTCCTAAAGATATTGCTTTAAAACCGTTGTGCAAAGCACCTTCAATTTCATATGTTGTAAAATCACCTTCCGGGCCTATCAAAACTAAATACCGGCCATGTTCAACAAGTTGGTCTTTTAAGCTTGTTTTATCGCCTTTTTCACAATGGGCAATGAATTTTTGCCCATCGAACGGCTTGGCTAATAACTGCTTAAAATTTACCGGCGAATTTAATACCGGGTGGTAAGCTTTTACCGACTGTTTTATTGCCGAGGTAATGATCTTATTCAACCGGTCAACCTTTACCTCCTTACGCTCAGAACGCTGGCAAATAATGAGCGATATTTCATCAATCCCTATTTCGGTTGCTTTTTCTAAAAACCATTCTACCCGCTCAATATTTTTGGTTGGGGCAATTGCTATGTGCAGGTGATGGTTCCTTCTATTAAATGCCGTAATAACTGATTTTATATGAAGTAATGTTCTTTTTGGATGCGCATCTTCGATATCAGCAATATACATTCCGCCCTTCCCATCAATCAACTGCACCTCATTACCGGCCTCGAGCCTTAATACCCTGATGCAATGTTTGCTTTCTTCCTCGTTAAGAAAATAATGTGTTTGGGAGGGATCAATATCTGGTGTGAAAAAAAGTTGCATTGGTAAAGCAGATCAATGTAAATCTACAGCATCTTCTTCATTTATCAGCAGTTCAAGTTTAACTGACTCAATATTTTGTTCGGATTTTTTTAATACCGTAATATTATATCCGTTTGACTCCTTTTGCTCGCCAACTTCGGGTATTTTTCCAAATATATCACCAAGCCAGCCCGATACGGTGTCAAAATCCCCATCCTCCGGTAAGTCATGCGGTAAATGTTCGTTCACGTCATAAATCGGTGCGAGTGCATTTACAATAAATTCACGGTCATTTATTACTTCAACAATTGGCTTTTCTTCATCATACTCGTCCTGTATTTCGCCAACCAGTTCTTCAACAATGTCTTCAAGGGTTACCATACCTGCGGTACCGCCAAACTCATCCAATACAATGGCAATTTGAATCCGCTTTTGCTGCAGCTCGGCCATCAGGTCATTAATCTTTTTTGTTTCCGGTATAAAATAAGGCTTGCGGATAATGTCCCTCAAAACAATTTCCTCGTTTCGGGCCAGTAATGGTAAGATATCCTTCGCATGAACGATGCCAACTATCTTGTCAATAACATCGTCATAAACAGGCATTCGCGAGTAGCCCTCGGTTATTAAAATTTCCAGCAGTTCGTTTTGAACGGTATTAATATCTACACCAGATATTTTGGTACGGGGAACCATAATATTCTTAACTACACGTTCATTAAAATCAAAAACATTTTGAATAAGTTCGTGTTCGTTTGAATCCAGCGCTCCCGTTTCTTTTCCCTGTTCAAGCAGATATTGCAGTTCCTCAGAACTATGATGCGCTTCACCCTGAACCGCTTTTATTCCGACGAGCTTTAAAATAAAATTTGCAAAACCATTCAAAAGCCAAATTAAAGGCTGGAAAACTATAAAAAATAAACGCAAGGGGACGGAAATGGTCATTATTGTCCGTACCGATCTTTGTATAGCGATTGACTTAGGAGCGAGCTCGCCAAATACAATATGTAAAATAGTAATAAACGCAAAGGCAACTACATGGCTGGTATTAATTACAAATCCTGATGTTATAATTACACCGAATAGGGCAAACAGGTTTAACATTAGCTTGGTAACCA
>DASXMZ010000170.1:0-9981 GCA_036495385.1 Mucilaginibacter sp.
TCTTTTAGTATAACAGTGTGCTGATTCAATATCTCTGTGTGTTGATTCAGTATTTTAGTGTGCTGATTCAATATTTCTGTATGTTGATTCAATATTTCTGTATGTTGATCTAATATTCCTGAATGATGATCGAGCTTCTCCGCCTGCTGATCCTGTTTGAGCAGCATTTCTGAAATAACCATTAATAAATCTTTGTCGGACATACACAAATTTATTAAAATTAATCAGCTATTTCAACACCTCTCTTGATATGGCAATTCTTTGAATCTCGGATGTCCCTTCGTATATCTGGGTAATCTTCGCATCACGCATTAATCGTTCAACATGGTATTCTTTTACAAAGCCATAACCGCCATGTATCTGTACCGCCTCAACAGTTACCCTCATAGCAACCTCCGAGGCATATAACTTAGCCATAGCGCTGGCTTGCCCGTACGGCAAGCCATTGTCTTTTAACCACGCAGCTTTATAACATAATAAACGCGCCGCCTCAATCTCAGTAGCCATATCAGCTAGCTTAAATTGTGTAGTTTGCAGATCGGCAATAGTTTTTCCAAATGCCTTTCGTTCCTTTGAATATTGGAGAGCCATTTCGTACGCACCTGCCGCAATACCCAAAGCCTGGGCGGCAATACCAATCCTTCCCCCGTCCAGGGTATTCATGGCAAACTTAAACCCAAATCCGTCCTCACCTATGCGGTTTTCCTTCGGTACTTTAACATCTGTAAACATCAGTGAATGCGTATCGGATGCCCTGATACCCAACTTGTTTTCTTTTGCTCCCACCGTAAAACCTTCCATTCCTTTTTCAACGATCAATGTATTAATTCCATGATGTTTTTTTGCCGGGTCGGTTTGCGCCATTACAAGATAGGTTGATGCCGAATTACCATTAGTTATCCAGTTTTTAACGCCGTTGAGCAAATAATAATCTCCCATGTCAACAGCGGTCGTTCGTTGCGAAGTAGCGTCGGAGCCCGCTTCTGGTTCCGACAAACAAAAAGCGCCGAGCTTTTCTCCTTTTGCTAATGGAACAAGATATTTTTCCTTCTGGGCTTCAGTGCCGTATTTTTCGAGTCCGTAGCACACCAACGAATTATTAACAGAAACTATAACCGATGCAGAAGCATCGATTTTTGATATCTCCTCCATTACCAAAACGTATGAAATTGTATCCATCCCACTTCCGCCATATTCAGTTGGCACCATCATTCCTAAAAAACCAAGCTCCCCTAACATCTTAACCTGGTCTGTGGGAAATTTCTGATGCTCATCACGCTCTATCACGCCGGGTTTAAGCTCCGTTTGCGCAAAATCACGCGCGGCCTGACGAATCATTTTTTGTTCTTCTGTTAATTCGAAATACATAGATTTCTGAGTTTAATTCTCAAAAATAATGTTATGCATGCATAGTAAAGAATATAAACAAAAAAAGAGAGCTCTTTTGAAGCTCCCTTTCCCCTAATTAATTTAAACTATTGATTAAACCCAAAACAAAGAACAAAAAAACCTCAGCTTGGGCGTCTGAGAATTCCAAAACAATGCTTTTACACAGGTAGATGTTTTATCGTTTTCACAGATTATATGCAGGGCTTTTAGGTTAGATACAAACTTTAAGCCATCTTTTATCATCACCCGATTTATATCAGTGATTACTGAATAAAGTTTCAAGGAATCTTCATTTATTTAGCGTGAAATTCTTTTTTAATTTCACTTTTTAATTTACAAACCCTGCAAATTGAAGTCTTTAGAACTATTTTGAGCTAATTGTGAAGATCGTCAATTTAAAAACGTAACATTTATAGTGCGCCATTAATTCAAACCGAAAATGAAAATTTAATGAAATAAGCGTCTGTTTTATTATACAACCCTTGTATTTTATATCCTACAATCATTCATTCAGCGACTAAATGCAGACCAAAAAACTTCGGCTTGTTATGATCTTCGTTGCGCTTTTCCTGTTTAATTAAAACTTTATAAATTTTTAATTATGTTTACCTCAAACAGTGTATTATGAAAAAACTCCACAAGATACGTCTGGTTTACTTTGCCCTAATTGCGGGTATTATATTATGCGCGTATAAAACCAAGAATCTTATAAGCCGCATCGCGGATCCTGTGTATGACCACAGGGATACTACAATAAGCCCGGGTACTGATTTCTTTTTATATGCAAACGGCGGATGGTTTAAAAAGAATCCCATACCAGCAGCGTACTCCAGCTGGGGTATTAACAATTTAGTAACTGAGGAAATTAGAGACAGGCTAAAAAAAATAAATGACGACGCATTAAAGGCGAATGCAGCTCAAGGCTCGGCTACACAAAAAATCGGAGATTTTTATTACAGCGGCCTGGATAGTGCCGGCCTGGAAAAAATGGGCATCGTTCCTTTACAGGACCAGTTGAATTTGATAGACCGCGCAAAAAACGAACAAGACATAATAAATGCCGCTGCTATTTTAACCACAACAGGCACCCGCAACATTTTTGGTATCAGGGTAGGACAGGATGATAAAAACAGCTCAAAGATGATGGTGCAGATGGGGCAATCGGGTTTAGGATTGCCAAACCGTGACTACTATTTTAAAACTGACGCACGTACAACAAGGATACGCACAGATTATGGTGATAAATATTTGCCGGCTGTGCTGCAGCTATCAGGATGGGATGAACAAAAGGCAGCTAGTGGTGCAAAAGGGGCTTACGGAATTGAAAAATTCCTTGCAGATAGCAGCCGTAAATTGGAAAACTTGCGCGATCCTTATCATAACTATAATAAAATGACAGTCGCGGAGCTAAACCGGCTAACACCTGCTATTAATTGGACATCTGTTTTTAACATCTTAGAATATAAGGCCGTTGATTCCGTGATAGTTGGTCAGCCGGAGTATTATACGGCAGTAAGCACTGCTTTAAAAACTTTCTCTTTAGATGATTGGAAAGCTTATCTGCGATTGAAACTGGTTATTTCGTATGCTCCATACTTAAACGACGCACTTGCGAATGAAAGTTTTCGTTTTGGAGGTAAAGTGCTGCGTGGCCAAAAAGAACAACTTCCGCGATGGAAAAGAGTTCTGGATACCGAAAACGGGCTGATGGGAGAAATGCTTGGTCAATTATTTGTGAAAGAGTATTTTTCTGAAAAAAGCAAGGAAAGATATATGGCCGAGGTTGAGGCCATAAGGCAGGCTTACAGAGAACATATAATGAAACTTGATTGGATGAGTGCCGAAACAAAGCAAAAGGCACTTGTCAAACTAAATGCAATTCATCCAAAAGTGGGCTATCCCAACCAATGGAAAGATTTTTCGGCTTTGACAATCAACCGCGTTTCTTATGCGGGAAACGTGATGCAGGCAAGACATTGGTCGTACTTGCAAAATATAAATAAACTGGGCAAACCGGTAAATCACCAGGAATGGAATATGACACCGCAAACATATAACGCCAATTATAGCCCTTCAAATAATGAAATAACTTTGCCGGCTGCACAGCTCCTTATTCCGGGTTTAAAAGATGATGAGATTGATGATGCGGTGGCTTATGGCTATGTTGCGGCATCTGTTATTGGGCACGAGATAACTCATGGTTTTGATGATGAGGGCAGGCAATATGATGCCAAAGGCAATTTGAAAACCTGGTGGCTGCCGCAAGATTCCGTAAACTTTACGAAACGCGCCCAAATGCTGATTGACCAGTTCAATGGCTATGTTGTACTGGACAGCTTACATATTAATGGAAAAGCCACCCTTGGCGAGAACATAGCAGACCTTGGCGGAATTGTTTTAGGCATTGATGCATTTAAAAAAACGCAGCAATATAAGGAGGGCAAAAAAATTAATGGCCTCACGCCGATGCAGCGCTTCTTTTTGGGTTATGCTTTAAGCTGGATGATCCATCAACGCGATGAGGTATTGGCCAACCAGGTGTTGACTGATGTACATTCACCGGCATTTTTGAGGGTAAACGGACCATTTAGCGATGTACCTGAGTTTTACGAGGCTTTTCACATTAAAAAAGGCGACAAAATGTGGCTTGATCCCGATAAGAGAGTAAGAATCTGGTAAAGCTTCAACTGAGGCTGTATCAAAAATCAATTTACATTAAAGATGACAAAATTATATTTGAGTAATAAAAAAACTTCGTGCCCTTTGTGAAATTCTTCGTGTTCTTCGTGGTTAATTTTAACACAGAGAGCACAAAGGACGCACAGAGAGCACAAAGAACAAAGAACAAATAGCATTTTGTTTTGAATTTAACCAAATGACTTTCAACACAATCCCGTCTTTTTATAACTCAGTATGCAGCTTTTAGCTTTATCGGTCGGACAACAAATTGCCGAAGAATTTAAACAAACTACCTGGTTAGAATGGGTTGGCGCTATAACCGGTATATATTGTGTTTATCTTGCGGCAAAACAAAATATATGGAATTGGCCGGTAGCAATTATCAGCGTGATTGCTTATACCGTTGTGTTTTTTAGAAGCCAGTTATATGGCGATGCCGGCCTTCAAATATACTTCCTGGGCACGAGTATTTATGGATGGTATTTTTGGCTACAGAAAAAAGTAAAGCACGAAAAGCCCGTGACAAGTTTAAGTATAAAAGAATATATACTTGTGGTAATCGCCACAGTTATACTTTCGTTATTATTGGGCTTGTTCCTCAAAAAATTCACACCGACAAATGTTCCGTACATTGATGGTTTCTGTACAGCGGTAAGTTTTGTCGCACAAATATTAATGACGAGAAAAGTGCTGCAAAACTGGGCACTTTGGATTTTTGTAGATATATGTTACGTCCCGTTATATGTTTATAAAAACTTATATGTAACGGCTATCCTTTACATAATTCTTTTAGTATTGGCATGGCTGGGCCATGTTGACTGGAAAAAAGAATACAGAAAGACAAATGAAGTCCTCTCCTTTGGAGAGGATTATTCATAATATTATTTTATTTTTCATGGTATTCATGAGGGCTTCGCCGTTTTGGTGAGGCTTAATTAATCCCCCTAAACAACCTGCTCCACCGCAACTTGCTAAAGAACGGCGCAGTATCATCCCAGCTCATCCAGATAAATAAAGCCTTGCCAACAATATGATCTTCCGGAACAAAACCCCAGAAACGTGAGTCATCGGAATCATGACGGTTATCTCCCATCATCCAGTAATAATTCAGTTTAAAGGTGTAGCTATCAGTTTTTTTACCGTTTATTAAAATGTCGTTTCCAACAACCTGTACCTTGTTATTTTCATATACTTTAATACAACGTACGTACAGCGGGAAGGTAACAGTATCCAGTTTAACGGTCCAGCCTTTTTTAGGAATTATAATAGGCCCATAATTGTCAACGCTCCATTTATAATCGTGCTGCTTGCCATTTAGCATCAGGCCCACCGGATGGTTCGGGTTCGTCGGATAAACCGGGCTCGATGGGTCGGTTACGCCCCTTGGCGAAATAATCGGTGTAAGCGATTTAACATTTGAATACCCCCTCAATACATTCGCCGCATCACTCGTCATAGCCGGGTAGGTATGGCCCTCGTAAGTGGTGATATGGAGTTCATCTAAAATTTGCGGGTTAATATCCACACCGGTGGTGGTATAGCTGTATTCCATCTCCTCGCCCGGCGGGTTCGGCATCGCTTTGCCATCTACATACACCTGGCCGTTGAGCACACTCAATGTGTCACCGGGTATTCCCTGGCAGCGTTTAATGTAATTTTCGCGTTTATCAACCGGCCTGTATAACGGTGAATCGGCATCCATCGGGTAATTAAATACTACTACATCCCCTCTTTTCACATTACTTAAACCAGGCAAACGATAATAAGGCAGTTTAACACCATCCCAATAAGCTTTAGTATTTATTAAAGGCATAGTATGGTGTGCAAATGGGAATGCAATAGGCGTAATCGGTATACGCGCACCATAGTTCACTTTGCTCACAAACAAAAAATCGCCTACAAGCAGCGACCTTTCCATTGAAGGCGTAGGAATTACATACGCCTCTATAAAAAAAGTACGTATAAGCGTAGCAGCAATTACGGCGAAAACTATGGCGTCTACCCATTCGCGGGTGGCGCTTTTCTTTTTTTTCTTAGGATTATTTTTCTTACTCCAGAATTTCCAGTTCATATATATAATGTTGGCAATGGTATAATTATTTTATTTAAAATCAAACATATCTTCAACCGAATGGAAGCCCTTTTTATCTTTTATCCATTCGGCAGCCATTACAGCGCCTAATGCAAATCCATTGCGATTATGCGCCGTATGTTTAAATTCTATCATATCAACTTCCGAGTCGTAGATCACTGTGTGAGTGCCGGGAACATTGTTAATTCGAAACGATTCTATCAGTAGCTGATCGCTTGTAATATTCCCTTCAGCGGGTTTATCATCCTCAGCCGCCAATACGTTCACCCATTCCTTTTTCGAATTGTTATTTTCAATGATGCCTTCGGCGATAGTAATTGCCGTACCACTCGGCGAATCTAGCTTTTGGGTATGATGGATCTCTTCAACCTGCACCTCGTAATAAGGATAGTTATTCATTAGTTTAGCAAGCACCCGGTTGATATGAAAAAAAATGTTTACGCCAATACTAAAGTTGGTTGCATAAATTAAAGCGTTATTTCCTTTTTCGCATTGTTGTTTTATTGCCGGTAGTTCGTTGTGCCAGCCGGTTGTACCAACCACCACAGGCACCCCGGCTTTAAAGCATTGTTCGATATTGCTTAGTACAGAGGCAGGTGTACTAAATTCAATTACGGCATCGGCCATTTGTAAATTTTCCGATGTAAGCTCGTGAAGGTTATCGTAGTCTATTTTTAAAACTATCTCGTGTTTACGGTCAGTGGCAATCTTCTCAATTATTTTGCCCATTTTCCCGTATCCTAATAATGCAATTTTCATCAGAACAATATATTATTTAAGGTATTACCGAAACCCCGAAGCCGAAAATAGGCGTTTTGGTTCAGCAAAGTATTTTATTTCAGCGTAAAGGTAATTTTTAAACCCGGAATTAATAGACCATTTAAATTTTGAGCATACATTGGCTGATTGAGCAACTGCGGAGTAATCTTCATCGAAAGATTATTATCCATTGTATAACTGTTTATAAATTTTGCATCGATATAAGCATCCATAACGTTTATCCCCCAAAAGCCTACAAAGCCCAGTATTGAAAGATCGCGATTACGGCGATAAGCGTCCTGTGCATCGTAAAGCGACTGTGTGGGAACCGGGTTAGCCGGGTTGTTATATAATATGTATTCATTATAATATTTATCGCCGGGGTTGGGAGATGTTCCATGTTCCCTGTATATCGACAATTGTAAAAACTCCTGGTAGTATGTATTGTTAAATACTATTGCCCAGCCCAAAAGACCTAGTCCTGTATAAATAAGAGGTACTTTCCACCATCTGTGGTTATACAACTGGCCCCAGCCAGGGATAAACAACGAACGATAAACCGCTTTTTTAGGGCTATGGGTGCTGTCGGGGAGCATGATACTTCCCTTTTTGGCTTTTGGGGGTTTTGGGGGCAGTGACCTCGCAGCCACAGTATCATGTTTTGTTGAGATTAACGTGTCCGTTGTGCTTTTCGGAGCAACGGATGAGGTATCTGGTTTTTGCGCCGCTGCGGTAAAAACAAATCCGGCCAATAACCAAATTAAGAGCAGATATTTATGCATTTTTTATATTAAAACGTCGCCGCGTGGGATATATTTACCAGTCAAGCATTTCAAGTATACGGCTCAGGTCGCTTTCTGATAAGAACGGTATTTCAATAGTCCCTTTACCCTGGCTTCCAATTTTTAATTTAACTCTTGTACTAAATTTCGATGCCAGATCATCTTGTATCTTTTGAATCTGGAAAGATATAGGTTCTGGCTGTTTCCCTTCCTTTTTTACCGGTGCTTTTTGTAAATCCCGTACTATCTCTTCTGTTCTTCGAACTGATAACCCTTGATTAATGATAAGCTGGTGGATATAGATTTGTTTGGCTGGGTCCTCGATGGTTATCAGCGCTTTAGCGTGCCCCATAGTAAGCTGGCTGTCGCGTATGGAAGCCTGTATACTTGGAGGCAATTTTAACAGGCGAAGGTAATTGGTTACCGTCGAACGGTTTTTGCTTACGCGCTCGCCCAGCTCCTCCTGTTTAAGGCTGCACTCTTCAATCATTCGCTGAAAGCTCAAAGCCACTTCAATAGCATTGAGATTTTCGCGTTGAATGTTTTCGATGAGCGCCATTTCCAGCATTTGCTGATCGTTAGCGGTGCGTACATATGCAGGTATCTGTGTTAAACCGGCCAGTTTCGAAGCGCGCAAACGACGTTCGCCTGATATAAGCTGATAGGCGTTGGCAGTTACCCGCCTTACAGTAATGGGCTGAATGAGCCCTTGCAGTTTTATAGAGTCTGTCAACTCCTGCAAAGCCTGCTCATCAAAATCGGTACGGGGCTGAAAAGGGTTTACTTCAATTTCAGATAGTTTGATTTCGCTTACTGAACCCAGGTTATTTCCTTCAGGTCCCGAGGCTGCATTACTTTTAGTTGGCTGTACATTTTCCGAATCATTCAACAAGGCGCTTAATCCTCTTCCCAAAGCATTTCTTTTTTCTGCACTCATTTGTTTCACGCTGTTTCAATTTTTGCCGCAGCATCGGAATTTATCAAACCGTTCTTTTTAACAATTTCACGGGCAAGATTAAGATAGTTAATTGCCCCCTTACTGGTTGCATCGTGCATAATTACCGATATCCCAAAGCTTGGGGCTTCACTTAAACGTGTATTACGCTGTATAATTGTGTCGAACACCATTTCCTCAAAATGTGTCCGCACTTCTTCAACTACCTGGTTTGACAGGCGAAGCCTCACATCGTACATCGTTAACAATATACCCTCTATCTCCAATTGAGGATTTAACCTCGATTGAACTATCTTGATGGTATTTAGGAGTTTCCCCAAACCTTCCAAGGCAAAATATTCGCATTGAACCGGAATAATTACAGAATCGGCCGCTGTTAAAGCGTTTATGGTAATAAGGCCCAACGATGGAGAACAGTCGATTATAATAAAATCATATTCGCTTTTGATCGCGTTTAACACCGCTTTCATTTTGTACTCGCGGTCTGTCATATTGATCATTTCAATTTCGGCTCCCACGAGGTCAATATGTGCGGGTAAAAGATCCAGATTAGGGGTGTCCGTTTTTTGAATGGCCTCATGAGGATCTACCTGGTTAATGATGCACTCATAAATACTATTCTTAATGTTTCGTGGATCAAACCCAATTCCCGATGTTGAATTAGCCTGCGGATCTGCATCAACCAATAACGTTTTATACTCTAACACAGCTAAACATGCTGCCAGGTTAATGGAAGATGTGGTTTTCCCGACACCACCTTTTTGATTGGCTAAAGCAATAATTTTACTCATATTGTATTTTCAAAAGTTTTTAAGGGGTTTAAACGACTACAAAAACAGGAACTTAATTAGTCCTTTTTCATAATTTAGTTAACCGGGTAAAGATACATATTTAAACAATTCGGAAATCCACAGGTTTTGCCTATTTACAAACAGTTATTCAATTAGCGAGTTGGTGAATTAGTGATTTAGTGAGTTAGGGCTATTAATTAGTGAATTAGTGAATTATTGAGTTAATTTGTTGATATGTGATTTTATTGCCAGTGATCAACCTATTCATTCAATAATTCACTAATTCACTAACTCAAAACTAACATATGGTTACCATAATTTCAGGCACTAACCGTCCAAATAGTTCAACATTTAAACTATCTCAATATTATAAGAAACGATTGTTTGAAAAGGGCCTGGATGCGAATTTACTTCCGTTAACGGAGTTACCCGGTAGACTAATTGAGACCGATCTTTATGGCAATAGAAGCCGGGAATTTGAACCAATACAGGACATCATTACCAAAACGAAAAAATTCCTGTTTATAATGCCTG
>DASXMZ010000171.1:0-7093 GCA_036495385.1 Mucilaginibacter sp.
ATGTGGATTTTTGCATATGGCCAGGTCATCAGTCCCGAAAAGAATGTTTAGCTTTTTAATTAAAAATTCCCTTACTGCTGCCGATTGATAATCAGGGTCATTCTTTTCGATTAATTTGACGCCCCAGCCTACATTTTCAAAGTTTTCTTTGTGGTTTACTACTGAAAGAATTAGCTCATCGGACATTATCGAACTTGAATAAAGGGTATCTGAGCCATAGGTTGCCGAGCCCTTAAGCACCGTCATATTATTAAATCCGAGGCCTTCTGTTTGTGTGGTGTCAAATGTTGTTACTTTATATCTAACCGGGATTTGAACATCGTTTACTGTAAATTTAATAGGAGAAAAAAGAAGATCTGGCATAATCCGTTGCAGGTATTTATAAACGGATTCTTTTACAGACCACAATAGCCAAACAAAATTTTCAAATGGCATATTTTTGAATTCAGTTTTATCAAAGAGCTTCTTTTCTGTATGGGATAATACTTTTGAATAAAACACAGACTGTTTTGTCCGTGTTTTATTTACGGCATTTAACGATACAATATCATTACCTGTACTCAGCATTCTTTTGACTAATTTTTTCACTTATAACGTCGATGCAAGTGCCCACATTAATCATTTTATCAGCAGAGTCATAATCAATTTCAATTTTGTATTTAGCTTCTGCATCTATAATAATATCAACAAGATTAGCGGAATTAATTTTTAGATCTCTTATCAGGTCAGTCGCGTCATTAATTTCATTCAGCATTTCTTTGTTGGTGGTATAAGGTGCAAAAACCTTTTTTAGTTCACTTAAAATTTCGTTTCTGGTCATTTTTTAATTAAATTTTGAAAGTATTAAACAGGAATTAACGTCTCCAAAACCAAAATTGGCTTTGGCAACAACATTAATCTCTTTTTTTATCATTTTAACAGGGAGGCGGTCAATGCTTACCATGTTTGTAATTTCAGGGTTTGGATCTTCAAGGTTTATATTGGGATGAACAAACTGATGTGCTATTTGCAAAATAGACCCCACTGATTCAATTGAACCGGCCGCGCTCAAGCAATGGCCAATCATTGACTTCAAGGAGTTGGTTAAGGGGAAATCATCGCCTTTGCGATTAAGCGCCTGGCTCCAATTTTGAATCTCCTGCCTGTCGGCGTTAGTAGCAGTCAGATGCCCGCTGATAAGGTCAATGTGACCGGGTAACACGCCCGAATTGGCCATTGCTTCCCTGATACAGCGGATGACGCCAGCAGAATTAGCTGATGTCATTGTGCCGCCCAATCGCTGGCCGCCCGAATTGCTTGATCCTCCCAACAATTCTGCATAAATACGTGCGTTTCTTTGTAAGGCAAAATCCAGGTCCTCCAAAATCAATGCTCCGGCGCCGGAAGATGGAATAAACCCACCGGCAGACATACTCATCGGTCTTGATGCCTTGCCCGGACAATCATTGAACTTCCGCGAAAGTACCCGCATCGAATCAAAAGCACCATAAACGTAAGTATCCACGTGTTCGGTACTGCCAACGATCATACGCTTGGCATAGCCGTGTTTTACATACTCGTAGCCCATTAAAATAGCCTGTGTACCTGTTGCACACGCTGCAGAATTGGTTATGGTTTTATTACCCAAACCTAATCTGCCCGAGATATAAGAAGTTGCACCGCTGTTCATTGCTTGCTCCACCACACGTGATCCTAATTTTTTTGCCTCTTTGTTATCAACACGAATAATTACATTTTTCATCGCCTCTGTATCAGCAACGCTATTGCCGAACACGCAGCCGGTGTCCCATCGCGGTTCGTCAGTTTCAAATTCCATTCCTGAGTCGGCCCAGGCATCAAGCGCTGCCACTAAGCCATAGCCTATATTTGTGCCCCTTAATCCGTGGAAAGTAACCTCGGAAATGTAATTCGTTAAGCTTCCCCATTCAAAATCAGGCATCCCTGCTACCTGACAACTAAAATTAAGTTCCTGATAACGGGGCATAAATTTGATGCCTGAGATTCCATTTTGTAACGAATGCAGAAAAGCAGGTACCCCAACACCATTTGGAGAAACCACACCTAAACCCGTAACAACCACCCGTTTACTCATTTTTGATTCCAATATTTTTTATAACACCCGAAAACATTCCCTTTGCAATTAATTCTTTTGAGCCATCCAGCATCTCAACATAACACTTAAGTTTTCCAAAACGAAAATATTGTTTTTTTGAAATTACCGTAACTTTTTGACCGGGTAAAACAATTTTATAAAAAGAAACATCCGTTGAAGTCAATAAAGGAAACAACGAATCGTCTTCAATGAAATTGAATTCGGTTTCTTTGAGTATCAGGAATATACCTAAAACAACGAGGCCTATCTGGGCCATAATTTCGGTAAGGATTACACCTGGGGTAACCGGGTTACCGGCAAAATGGTCCTCATAAAAAAAGGCATCATTTTTTAAAGTATATTCCCCTTTCACTTCATCTTCGTTGAGCAACGATATATTGTCAACAAATCGGAAAGATGATTTATACGGCAGGTGATTTAATATGTTATTGTTCATGCTAATACTAAATAAGTTTAACGGCAATGTTCCCCGCCGTCCACATGGATAATAGAGCCGTTTATCCAAAAAGCCTCATCCGTGCACAGCAGGTATATAACATCAGAAACGTCTTCTGGTTTTGTCATGCGGCCAAGCGGGTTTCTTTCGATACCGGTTTCAATTAATTTCTCGCTTCCCGGTATTTTTTTAAGCGATGCGGTCTCAGTAACCCCGGCTTGTATAACATTCGTTTTTAGCCCGTATGTGCTAAATTCTACGGCCATATATTTTGCCATGCTTTCTAAGGAGGCTTTTGCGATAGAAACGGCGGCGTACCCTTCCCAATACCGGTGTGCTCCTTCACTTGTTAAGCCTATTATGCGTCCGTCCTTGTTAAAAAGATCGGAAGCTAAAAGCGCCCTCGTCCAATCAAGCAAACTGGTCGACATTGCGTAGGTAGTAAACTGTATATCTTCAACTGATAACACATCGTTATCGTTTTCATCCTGCCCGGATTGCTTAATCGTTAGTGGTTTTAAATTCCCCCTCGCTATACTGTGAAGCAATAATTTTACACTGTTCTTTTTGGCTAAAGCAGAGAATTCGTTTATAAAAGATTCTCTGCCCAAATGGTCAAGTGCATTTATGTTAAAAGGTAGTATGGTGGTCGAATTTGATTCGGCAATTTTTGAAAACTTTCCTTTCAGTACCTTTTCAGTGATCGCAGTTTCCCTGTAAAGAACAGCAACATTCATTCCGTGCCTGGCCAGTTTTTCAACAGCAGCAAATCCAAATCCACTTGAACCACCTAAAATTACCGCCCATAAATTAGAAAACTGCTTGTTATTAGCCACCGGATTAATTTTAAACTTTTGTTATTTCTTATACTCTAAAGAATATTATGTTTGCTACTCGATAAAAGATGAATAAAATTACAAACCTCAAAGTAAGTGAAAGTAAATTAATTTTAATGCATGTTGTTATAGCAATTGAGCGATTAGCTTGATACTTAACCTCACATTAAAATTTTGAATGGTTTGTTTTAAAGTCGTTGGTTCTTTATTGTTTTATTTTTGGCAGCAAACAAATATTTTTATGCGTTTTAGTTTAGTTTTTATTTTGTTTTTTTGTTTTAACGCGGGCGCTGTCAATAACAGAATAATTCTTCAAAAATTTGAAAAAGCTACTTTTTATTCTGTAATGGCTTCAGGCGACGTAGATGACATTGACAAGCAACTTGCCATCCTGGAAAATTCGTCAATAAACGAAAAAGAAGGATATGAAGGGGCTTTGTTTATGAAAAAAGCAAGTTTTGGCAAAAAAGCAAAAGATAAGTTGAACTTGTTTAAAAAAGGACGTATAAGCCTTGAAACCGCAATGGCGGCAAATAATGAAAATATAGAATTTCATTTTTTGAGATTGGCGATCGAAGAACATGCACCAAAGACTGTAAAATATAGCGCCGACATCGAGAAGGATAAATCATTGGTAATAAAGAATTTTAAAACCTTGTCCCCATCTGTTCAAAACGCTATTAAGGATTACTGTAAGACTTCGAAGGTGTTACATATAGAAGATTTATAATTTTGCTGAGAATGAGTAAAAAAGTTTTAGCTGTTTATTACACGCAGTCAGGGCAACTTGGCGAAATTATTGATTCTTTTACATCGCCGCTTATTGAGGCCGGGGCGACCGTCGAAAAAATTCAAATTAAGCCGGTTGTCGATTATGCATTCCCATGGACAGGTAAACGTTTTTTTTCAGTAATGCCCGATTGTGTTTTGGATGTTCCTACCGAGCTGGAGGCAATCGCACCAAAGGAAAAATCATACGACCTAATCGTTTTTGCCTATCAGCCCTGGTTTTTATCACCAAGTATACCATCCAATTCGTTACTCGGCAATGCAGCTTTCAGAGAGGTACTTGATGGCACACCGGTTGTGACTATAAGCGCCGCGCGTAATATGTGGCTAAATGCTTACGACAGGATACGGAAAAAGTTAAAAGAGGCTGGGGCCAATCTGGTTGGCAACATTGCATTGATCGACAAGCATCCTAATCCCGTAAGTTTTATAACAATTTTTTATTGGATGCTGACAGGCAAAAAAGAAAGATATTTGAACATCTTTCCCAAACCGGGAGTAGCGCAAGAGGACATATCTAATACAGCACTATTTGGACGAATTGTTGCATCACATTTAATTAGCACTAATTGGGATGAGATGCAGCAAAAACTTTTGGAACAAAAGGCGGTTGTAATAAATTATAAACTATTATTTATAGAAGGTAAAGCGAAATTTATTTTTGCGGCCTGGGCTAAATTTATTTCTAAAAGAAAAAATAAAACACCATGGCTTTCTGCATTTAAATATTATCTTTTCATCGCATTATTTCTCGGAGCGCCGGTTCTTCTTACATTAGATGCAATTTTTATTAAACCATTTTCATCAAAAAGAATAAAAGCAAAAAAACAACATTATCTACAAGTAATTTAACACTATGCCCAGTCAAGTTTACATAAATTCAACATCTTCTTTTTTTCCAAACGAACCCGTATCCAATGATGATATGGAATCATTCCTGGGTTATATTAACAACAAACCTTCTAAATCAAAAAATATTGTTTTACGGAATAATGGGATCGTAAACCGTTATTATGCGCTGGACAAAACCGGTAAATCCACTCACACAAATGCGCAGATGACTGCCTTAGCCGTGAAAGAATTGTTCAAAGGCGATCCCAATAGGTTGAAAGGCATTGAATTGCTGTCGTGTGGCACCTCATCGCCCGACCAGGTAATGCCAAGTCACGGAGTTATGACGCATGGCTGGCTTCCGGAGGCAGAAGCAATTGAAGTAGTTTCGCCTTCAGGTGTGTGCTGTGCAGGCATGCACGCCATAAAATATGCTTACCTGGCAATAAAAGCCGGGGATGTAAAACTCGCCGTTGCAACGGGTTCCGAAAGGTTTTCTGGATTGTTGGTATCGGATGTTTTTGAAGAAGAGGCGCAAAAACTAAAGGAAATGGTTGAAAACCCATTCATCGCTTTTCAGAAAGACTTTTTAAGATGGATGTTATCCGACGGTGCTTCTGCTTTTCTGATGTCGGATAAGCCGAATGAGAAGGGCCTAAGCCTAAGGGTCGAATGGATAGAGGGGGCATCATATGCTAACGAAATGGATACCTGTATGTATATGGGGGGCGAAAAGCAACCAGACGGCTCATTAAGGGGCTTTATGGATTACACCCCGGAGGAAATAATGACCAAATCCATTTTTAGCATTAAGCAGGATATAACTTTATTAAGCGATAATATTGTTCCGCTGGGTGGAAAAAAGATAAAGCAGATATTTGAGAAAAAGGGCCTTACCGTTGCGGACATCGATCATTTTTTGCCACATATATCAAGTAACTTCTTCAAAAGTAAGATATATGATATGATAGAAGAATATGGTGGCGGCATCCCCTATGAAAAATGGTTTATAAATTTGTATACCGTTGGAAACGTAGGCGCTGCGTCGATTTACCTGATGATTGATGAATTATTTAAAAGTGGGAAGTTGAAGAAGGGCGAAAAAATTCTTTTGCTTGTTCCCGAGAGCGCACGGTTTTCTTATATGTATGCGCTGCTTACCGTTGTATAGCATTGGAAATTGAATTTTGATATGAAGAAGGAAAATGTGCCGCAGGATTTAAGCTCTCTTGGAAAGATTACTAAGGAGGTTTGCTATGCCACCGATGAATCGGGCAAATATGTAACCGAACTTAGCAAGGGTTGGGAAGTGAAGATAAATGCGCTTGATGTGGCCTGGGATGATATCGAAATAAGAAGAGCAAGAGCAAAACAACAAGTGTTAAACAACGAGGCGAGCCCGCTGCTTTATTTTATGGAATATCGGCTGATGGATATGGGTATTCTATCGGATTATACCGGGTTTTGGAAATGGCAGATAAAAAGGCACTTAAAACCGGAAATCTTTAAAAAACTATCAGATAAGAAATTGAAGAAATACGCCCAGGCATTTAACGTAGAAATTGAAGATATTAAAACTATGACTGTGCATGAAGATTGATTTTCAACACATCCAGTCTGCTCATTGTGAATCTGGGGTTACCAGCAGCTTATTAAGACAAAGTTCAGTAAATAAAATAACCGAGCCATTGGCTTTCGGAATAGGGGCGGGGTTGTTCTTTGTATATGTCCCTTTCATAAAAATCAATAACGGTCCGGCGATAGCATTCCGCACTTTCCCAGGGGTGATTTTTAAAAGAACCTGCGATGCACTTGGTATTCCCGTAATACGAAAGAAGTTCAGCTCAAAAGAAAAAGCGGAATCGTTTTTAATGGATCGTATTAAGGAGGGAACGCCAGTTGGTTGCCAGGTTGGCGTTTACTATCTTTCTTACTTCCCGCGCGAATACCGGTTTCATTTCAACGCCCACAACCTGATAGTTTACGGAAAAGAAGGAGATAACTTCCTGATCAGTGATCCTGTGATGGAGAATGCTACAACTTTAACCACTTATGAATTGGAACGAGTGCGCTTTGCCAAAGGAGCAC
>DASXMZ010000172.1:0-22003 GCA_036495385.1 Mucilaginibacter sp.
TGTCGGGCAGAATTATTTATCCTCCTCATGATCCGGAAAATGATGTGGCTGTTTTATTTATTGAAACCAGCGGCTGTTTGCCTATGTGCGGCCATGGAACTATCGGGACCATTACCATCGCAATTGAAGAAGGTTTGATCAATCCAAAAACTCCGGGCATTGTGCGAATGGAAGCGCCTGCAGGTTTGGTATTGATTGAATATAAACAAGAGGGCGCCAAAGTTAAATCGGTAAAACTAACCAATGTGCCTGCTTACCTCGCGGCAGAAAATTTGGAAGTGGAGTGCCCGGATCTGGGTAGGCTAACTATTGATGTGAGCTACGGCGGTAATTTCTATGCCATTGTTGATCCGCAACCTAATTTTCAAGGATTGGAAAATTATACTGCCGATCAATTAATATCGTGGAGCAGGGTATTGAGGCAACGGATAAACGAAAAATATACGTTTGTACATCCTCAAAACCCAACTATTAATGGCTGTTCACATATTTTATGGTCGGGTAAAACTATATCTCCGGAAGCCACAGCCCGAAACGCTGTTTTTTATGGGGACAAGGCTATTGACCGCTCTCCATGTGGTACCGGAACGTCGGCACGGATGGCGCAATGGCATGCTAAAGCAAAATTAAAAAAAGGCGATACCTTTATCCACGAAAGTATAATTGGCAGTCAATTCATTGGCCGGATTGAGGATGAGGTGAAGATTGGTGATAAGCAAGCGATTATATCCAGTATTGAGGGCTGGGCGAAAGTATATGGGTATAACACCATAAAAATTGATGATGATGATCCGTATGCTTATGGATTTCAGGTGATATGAGCCCCACCCAACCCTCTCCGCCAGTTGGCGGAAGGGCTTTAAGATTAATAAACAACAAATTAAAAAGTCTCCCCTGCCGGGGGAGATCCGATAGCTATCGGATTAGAGGGGCTTATGAGTAAAGCAATAATAATAGGCGGTGGTGTAATAGGTCTGTTTTCAGCGTACTACCTACATAAATCAGGCTGGGAAGTTGACGTTCTGGAGCAGGGCGACCTGTCAGATAATTGCTCATTCGGCAATGCTGGGATGATAACACCAAGTCATTTTGTGCCTTTGGCTGCACCGGGTATAGTTGAGCAAGGCATCAGGTGGATGTTTAACAGCAAGAGCCCATTTTATGTAAAGCCATCCTTTGATCGTGAACTTATAGGCTGGGGACTAAAATTCTTAAAGAGCGCCACAAAAAAACATGCAGAACATTCAGCAGGTGGATTAAGGGATATTTCCCTTTTAAGTAAAGCGCTTTATCATGAGTTTGAAAAAGACACTGCCATTGATTTTGGTTTGACGGATAACGGCATACTAATGCTCTTTAAATCGGCAAAAGTTGAGGAGGAAGAGCTTCACATGGCCGAAAAAGCTACAAACCTGGGTTTATATGCGCAATATCTGAAACCGGCGGAATGCCGCAAATTACAGCCTGATATTGAACTGGATGTGTTAGGTGCTGTTCATTACCATTGTGACGCGCACATGTATCCCAACAATTTAATGAAAGGCCTGGTAAAATATCTTGAAACATCAGGGGTACATATCCATCGGAATAGCAAAGTAACTAAGATCAACCATAACGCCGGTAAAATAACATCGGTAAGTACAGATAATAAAGATTTTACGGGTGATGCTTTCGTGGTTTCAAGCGGCTCGTGGTCGCCAGGGATTGCAAAGCTTGCCGGGTTAAATATCCCATTGATGCCCGGCAAAGGCTATTCATTTATGGTAAACAATCCGGTTAAGCCAATGACAATACCTTCCATACTGTGCGAGGCAAGGGTTGCAATAACTCCAATGAACGGAGGCATCCGGTTTGGTGGTACGATGGAAATCGGGAAGATAAATAAACAGGTAAATATGAACAGGGTTAAAGGGATAGTAGAGTCAGTGCCTAAATATTTCCCTGATTTTAAACTTGCGGTGCCTGAACAAAAGGACATCTGGTTTGGCTTCCGACCGGTTTCGCCTGATGGTTTGCCTTATATCGGCATGTCGGGTAAATTTAACAACATGGCAATTGCTACCGGCCACGCCATGATTGGTTTAGCGTTGGCTCCCGCAACAGGTAAACTTATTTCGGAAGTCATAGGCGGTAAGGAAACGAGCATGGATATTAACCTGTTTGCTCCGGGAAGGTTTCAATAGAGCGCTAATTATTATTCGCCCGGAATCCTGTAATAATAGATAGGTGAGTAAACCCCTTCACTTGTAGTATAGTACCCTTTGCCATCTGGCGTAAAGCCGATGGCCTCGCCTTGCTTTTCTTGCTTATATGGCAATACCTGTGGTTTTTTCTTTAAGGTTTTCCAGATAGGTTCATTGTTTTCACGCTTCCAGTAATAAACCTTGCTATAACTTTTTAATAACACCTGCTGCCCGTCTTTTGAAATATCGCCAGCTGTGATCCATTTAAAAACCTTATAGCCCGCAAAGAAAAGCTTACAGCGCTTAGTTAATATCAATGTATCATTGGGTTTGAAATTTAATGGTGAAGTGTACACCGTTACGGAATCGCGCCGTTTTGAAACAATATAAATTAACCGTTCAATAGGGTCTACCATTAATGTTTCCGCATCTTTCGGACCATCAGGATATTTGAAATGGATTGCATCGGCAGGGGTATTTACCGTTGTGTCTTTTGCCCATATAGGGTTTTCTTCCATTCGGTAAACAGTTATGTAGGGATGATTAGACCCGTTATCGCCAATGTCACCAAGATAAACATAGCTCTTGTCTTTTACGGGGCCCGGGCCAACAGCTATATCTTCACAATCATTAACACCCCACCTTTCTGTCGGGTCGCCTTTAAAATAGATGGTTGATTTTAATGTTCCGTCGGGCAGTATAGAAAAAAAACGGCTGGTGTCGCCGCTATCATTGTGTACATAGTACAGGTCGGTATTGGTGCCAGATGAAACGATACCCGATGCGGCGATTCCGGAAATTTCGTCCATGTCCCTCGCCTGCAGGTAACCCACAACCTTATTTATTTGATTTTGTTGCCGGTGACGGGAATATCCATAAAAAAGCAGGAGGAGTACGACGGGTATTAATATTTTTATTTTTCTCCGGCGGCTCATGCTTATTTGGATATTTCTTATCTATATGTCTTACAAATAAACCGTTTTAATCCCATTATTTTAATAAAAGGACCTCACCGAATCAGAGAAACATTATTAAATAAGAATATTTATAAAAAACGCGAAAGCTTATACTTTTTCAAGCTCCATATCCGGCTTTACAGGTTCCGTCAAGGCAACTTTTCCTCTTTCTTTTCGTACGATGCGGTGAAAAAGAGAAATCTCGTTGTCAAACAAAAACCGAAAAAACAACTTAGTCCATGAAGTATGGTAATACAAGGTATTATAATACTCCGGTGCGGTTTTCCTGATCTGCGGAAGCCTGTTCCAGGGTATTGAAGGAAAATCGTGGTGCTCGTTATGAAAGCCAACATTAAAAGCTGTTATATTAAGTAACCCGTAGTAACTGTAAGTTTCCTGCTCTTCGGTAAAAGTTAAATAATGTTCTTGTATCCAGCGTGCACCCACCGGGTGAAGGCCTATTGAGAACCAGAAACTTGCAAACAAAAATATAAGTGAGTGCCAACCAAAGAAAAACCATATTGCAGCCGTAAACACAATTTGTACTAATATATTGACCAACATCCACCGGTCAAAAAAATCGATTTCCTTCAATCTTGATACTCGGGTGCCCTGAAATAAAGGGAAAAATAAAAGCCACAACGTTTTTCCTAAAAAAGAGTTATTTATCAATTTTGCTTCCCATCTGTTTGGCAAGTCGGCATCGAGTTCATGAATGCCCTGAAACGCATGATGCTTAAGATGGTACTTTTCAAATGAAATTGCACCCGGCATTATATGGGGAAGATTCGCCAACATAGCGGCCCACCTATTGGCATTGTGGCTCTTAAATAGCAGTTGGTGGGTGCACTCATGTATCATTACAAACAGTGCATGATTTGCAAAGGCCCCATAAAGGTAGGCTACGCCGAAAACAATCCACCAGGATTGGTCGCGTACCAGCCAGGCAATTGCAATCATTGATCCTACTAAGCCAATAATAGCAAAAATGGTTAATGGATTTTTCCCAATAAGCTTGCGCATATGAGGGAATTCTTTTAAAATTTTTTTAGTTCGGATGCGGTGGGGTTCAGACTCCTGCGAATATACGAAATCGGCTTTTTTAATCATTATGTTAATTGAGGAACAGTATTCTCACAGGGTAAATATAAAAAAAAGGAGCGAAAACTATTATTGATGATAATTTTCGCTCAAAAAATGTTAAAAAATTTAGACTATAAATATGGCTGATTTGCAAATATTCATAAACGGATTAATTTCATTGCGGCTTGTAAACCAACACTTTAAAGGAGTCTGGAATTACTTTGCGCGTGCCCGGTTCAAAATCCGGTACGCTTAAATAAATTTTATTGGTTTTTGGATCAAAAGCCATTGTTTTAGCCCGATTCTTTGTGGCGAGCGTTTGAATTACACTGTAGTTATTTGCCGACTCTTGTTTTATGATAGTGGTAGTACCATCGCCATTTGAGCAAAAAATAATTTTGCGCACTGCATCGTATACTACAGCATCCACCCCGGCACCGATTGGCACAGTAGTTATTACTTTTCCGGTACTGATGTCAACAACGCTCATGCCTTTATTTTCGCGGCATGCGGTAAATATCCTGTTGTTCGCTGCATCCAACGCAATACCTGTTGGGCCGCCGCAAGGAGCAAGCGGATATTTTTGAATAACTTTCAATGTCGTTACATCAATAACATTTAAAGTGTTTTTGTCTTCAAGGTTGTTATAAATTTTTCCTTTGCCGTCCGACACTGCAAACTCCGGCGCGCCGCCAAGATCAACCGTTCCGACCTGTGTAAGTGTGTTTGGATCAACAACCGACGAATTATTGCTTTCGCCGTTAAAACAAAAAACACGGTCAGAGAATGAATCGTAAATTATACCGTCAGGACCCTTGGCGTCTACGGGTATCGTTTTTATAATTGCAAACGTTTTTAAATCAAATGCTACAACCGCATTTGCACGTCCATCACTGATAAAGCCCCGGTTACTTTTATTAACAATAGCTATGCCGTGTACCCCCTTCATTCCGTCAACTACACCAACCGGCTGTTCTGTGTCTAAGTCTATAACATTTACAGCGGTACCGTGTGAAACATATAAACGGCGGTTTACGGTATCAATTGAAAGGTAATCATAACCAGAATTACCGGGTAATGCTATGGTTTTGTCGAATACATAGGTTTGCGCAAAAAGTATGCGCGGTGCACTGGTTAACAGTAAAATCGCCGCAATGGCAAAAATGATCTTTTTCATGGTGTTAATGGTTTATTTGAGTGCAAATGTGAGTTATAATTCTGTTGAAAGATTGTATAATTTAAGCATGTTCGCTATTCAATCCGTTGGGAGGTTGAAAGTCATAGTTACGGTATAAAATGCGCATCATACTTGGCAAAACTATCAGCAACAGCGGCAGCGCCGCCAAAAAACCACCAATTACCGCAATAGCCAAAGGCTGATGTAATTGAGCGCCGGCTCCTATTCCCAGGGCCAATGGCATTAGCGCGATGATTGCTCCCAGTGCAGTCATTAGCTTTGGACGTAATCTTGTAGATATAGAAAAAATGATCGCTTCGTCAACGCTTTGATCCACATTGTTATTCTGATTTTCAATGGCACGTTGTTTAAACTGCAAGAAAGTAAATATTGAATTTTCGCCTATTATACCCACTATCATGATCAGCCCGGTATAACTGCCTACATTTAATGGCGTTTTAGTAATAAACAACGCCAGTAAGCTACCCGCTATTCCCAAAACTGCTATCGCCAATATTAAAAGCGCTATCCTAAATTGTTTAAACACAAAAAGGATAACAGCAAACACCAATAAGCTGGAGGTAATAAGGATAATAAGCAATTCTTTAAATGATTGCTGCTGCTGGGCGTAAGCACCGCCATACTCAATATGATATCCCTGCGGCAGATTTATTTTTTCTGCAATATTTTTTTGAATAGCGGGCATTACAGAACCAAGATCTGCATTCTCTAAACGCGCACTCACTACACCCATTGATTCCAAATTCTCCCGGTTGATTTCCGCGTCGCCTGACCGTAAATCAACAGAGGCTAATTCGCTAATAGGAATAAGTCTGCCGCTGGGAACAAAAACAGTTTGGTTTTTAATACCAGTGACGTTTAAATAGCGATTTCCTGGATAAACCATCCGAATGGGCGATAATTGTTCACGTTCCAGCATATTGCCTATAACATTCCCCTCAAGGGCTGTTTGCACTTGAAATTGCAAGCTAGCAGGAGTAATATTGTACTGAGCCAGTTTACTATAGTACGGATCAATGGCTACGGAAGGGCCCGCAATAACAATTCCATTAAAAACATCGGCTGTTCCTTTTACACCACTAACAACTTCCGCAGCCTGTTTTGAAAGACTTTGCAGTTTTTGCTGATTATCTCCAAATATCTTTATTTCAATGGGCTGTACCGAGGTCATCAGGTCGCCGAGCATATCAGCTATTACTTGTCCAAAGTCGATCCTTAGTGCCGGCTGGTTAGCGGCAATTTTTTGGCGGAGGTCGCTTATTACTTCTTCAGTTGTTTTATCCCGCTTCTTTTTTAGCTGTATCAGATAATCACCTGTATTGGGCTCAGTAATAAAAAAGCCCATTTGGGTGCCGGTACGCCGCGAATAAGCCTCAACTTCCGGCTCATTAGTGATAATCTTCTCTATCTGTCGAAGCATTCGGTCAGTTTCATCGAGCGAAGTCCCCGGCGGCGAAGTATAGTCAAGCACTATGCTCCCTTCATCCATTTCGGGCAAAAAACCGGTTTCAAGCAGAGGCGGCACTATTATAATAGCAATTATTAATCCTGCTACTATAATAAGGCTAACATAAGGTCTTAAAATAAACCATCTTACCCATCTTTGCTTTTTAACATGATGTTCTTCTTCCCGCTTAGTATCAGCAACATTATTCGTTTTATGCCTGCTCAGCATCAGGTAAACCACCGGTAAGCCTATCCAGGTAACAAAAAACGAACATACCAGCGTTATTATCATGGTATTGGTTAGCACATGAAAATATGCGCCGGCAACGCCGCTCATCAGCATAAATGGTACAAATATTACGATAGTGCTAACGGATGAACCCACCATAGCCGGAAACAGGTAATCAATGGCCGTTTTTATTAATTTTAATGGATGCTCCTTTGGATGCTCCTCGTGGGTACGGTGTATCTGTTCCATTACCACAATAGCATCATCAATAATTAAACCGAGAGCGGCTGCTATGGCGCCCAGGGTCATGATATTGAATGTATAACCTATTGCATACAACACAATAAGGCTTAAACAAAGCGTTACCGGTATAGTAATCAGTATAGTAGCGCTAGCCTTTAGCGAACGCAGAAATACCATAGCTACTATAATAGCCAGCAGTAGGCCTATCCACAAACTGTCACTTACACTCTTTATCGCGTCGTTAACAAAATCGGCCTGTATATAATAAGGTTTAATAACAACATCGCGCGGTAATACTTTTTGCAGGTCGGCAACCTTACTATCCATATCAGCCGAAAGCGACACAAGGTTGGTATTGGGCTGTTTAATTACTGCTACTAAAACACCGCTATGGCCGTTGGCATTTATCCGCGTATATTCGATGCTTTCCTGAATACGAACATCTGCAATATCCTTTAATCGCACTATTCTTTTTCGGTTATTGCTGATAACGAGGTTTTGCAGTTGATCGATAGTATTGATCGTGGCATCAGTTACGGTAAGATAAAGCATTTTGTAATCAGATAAGTACCCTTCCGATTTTACAAAATTGGTTGTACTTAGCGTGTTACTGATGATATCCGGCGTAAGGCCGAGAGCACTCATTTTTCGTTGGTTAAGTGTAATCCAGTATTCCTTAGCCTTACCGCCGATAACCCTGATCTCGGATACGCCTTCTACCTGTGATAAAAATGGCTTAACGGTATAGGTTGCTAATTGCCGTAGTTCAATTGGTGATCGTGTATGACTTTCCAGCGTATAGCCGCTTACGGGCAATATTGAAGGGTTCATTTTTTCGACCGAAATGTTGACATCGGCCGGGAGGTTGTTTTTTATTCCGTCTATGCTTGCCTGTATTTTTTGGAGACTTAAATCAATATCTGCACCCCAATCCATGTAGGCAGAAATTTCGCAGCTTCCGCGACTGGTTATACTTCTTACTGTGTGAAGATACGGTACTTGCTTTATAGCATTTTCAAGCGGCTTGGTTACCGTTACCATCATTTTGTTAACGGGCTGTAAACCTTCGTCAGCTATAACCTTAATTTTAGGAAAAGTAATTTCAGGAAAAAGTGATCTTTGAAGCTTGGAGTAAGCAAACAAACCACCCATAATAATAATGGCCAGCAATAAGCTAATAGGCTTTCTATGGACTATAAAAGTATCTTTGATTGGGGTCATGGCTCAACAATTTTTACTTTAGCCGTATCTGGCAGTCCATAATTACCGCTAACAACGATTTTGTCATTCGCCGAAAACCTGGGAGACAATATTTCAACACGGTCGCCTGATACAATACCTTTCTTAACCGGTACCTTTACTGCTGTTGTGGGATTAATGAGCTTCATTACCCAAAATTCGGTTTGGGTTTCGTTTGAAAGAATTGCCGAATTTGGCAGCGATTCGGTATTGCTTTTAGTTGCTTTTACAATTCTTGCTCTTGCTACCAGGTTTTCGGGTATTTGGCCGCCGCTATTTATTTTTATCACTACGCCTTGCGTTTGGGAAACAGTATCGACACTTGGCATAAATGATTTTACCTCGCCCACTACTTTTTCGCCTCCGGGTAAAGTAAGATCAACCGCCTGCCCTTTGGTTACATATGACCGTAATTCGTAAGGAAGCTGCATTAAAAAAACAAAGCTGGAGCGTTCGCTGATAACAGCCAAGGGTTCTCCATCTGCTACATAATCGCCAACCTGGTGACTTAATTGAGATACATAACCCGATGCCGATGCTTTAATTTTATTTACACCCGAAAATTTAAAAGCAGTATCCAGTAAATTAATGTCGCTGCCGATAGTCTGCGACTCTTTGGTTTTGACAATGAAAATTATTTGCCCCTTACTCACATTTTGCCCAAGTTGCGTATTTACCACCTGGATATACCCATTGGCATTTGACTTTACAAAACTTTTTTTAAGGGTAGCTGAAACGGCATTCAAATCGAGATAATCAGTTAAAGTGCTGTTATTAACGGTAACTACCGTAACAGGAGTTTGCGATGCTACCTTTGCATCCTCATCATCTGCGGGTTTCTCATTGCTTTTGCAGGAGAACAGCCCTATGGAAAGACCCATAATAAAATAAAGCTTCCAGAAGCCAGCGTATTTAGATATCAGTATTTTCATGTTATTTGTTCCAGTAATTTAGCTGATTAATGAGCTGTAACTTATTGATTGTAGTTGTGGTTTTCAAGTTTTTTACAGTAAAATAATTATTAACTGCCAGTATCAGATCAGCAATCCTTAAATCTCCCGTTTGCAGAAGCTGGGTGTCAACTTTTATCAAAGTTTCAGAATATCTAATTTGGTCTTCAATTTGGTCAAGAAGATTATTGCTTTCGGTAATTTGCTGATTTATCTGTGCAATTTGCTGTCTGTACTGTACATTAAAAAAATCTTCATAGTTTCTGCGGGTCTCTTCTTCCAGTGAAAGCTTGCGGTACTGCATTTTTCGTTGCCCCCCGTCGTAAATGGGAACTGTAAAATTGAAGCCTACGCTAAGACCAAAATTCTTATAGGCCTGTCCCATAAAATCAGAATTAAATCCCCCGTCTGCACCAACACTTATTTTTGGTTTGTAAGTAAAATCAATTATTTGACGGCTGTTTACCAATTTTAAGCTGTCTAATTTATATTGCCTGAAAAATATGCTATTGCTGATGCCAGGGAGCATGGTTATATGAATGTCCGGATCCTGCAATTCAACCGTGCTTGTATCAGCTATCCCTGTCAAATAATTTAACGTTGCATAATCGTTTTTATACTGCAGCATTGATTGTGAGAGCTGTAATTGCTGCTGTTTTAAAGTAACCAGGAAGACCAGGTAATCGCTTTGGCGGTAAACGTTCGAGCGGGTAAGCCTTTTTAATATATCTTCCCCCTTGATTAGCAGGCCAACAATTTCACGGTTAAATTTTACTTGCTGCAAACTTCCAAAGGCGGTTATAAATTGGGTAGTAATGGCTCTTTTCAGATCCTGTTCAGATATTTTAGTAGCGTTTTTTACTGATTGCGATAGCAAATTTATTGCTTCAACTTGTGCTCCCAGATTTTTTTTGCTCACAATGGCCTGATTTACGCCCATTAAGGCGTTTAAAGTATGATTATTTGTAATGGGTTCGGAATAGCCATATCCATTAATAATTGGTGCGTACAATCCGGTGCTGTTCAGATTAACCTGTGGTCTATAGCCAGCAAGCAGCCTTAAACTATCAACCTGGTTTGACGCGACCTGGTTGCGGAGGTCTTTCAGTAAGGGGCTATTGTTTTTGGCAATCTCAAGATAATGATCAAGTGTGTATGTTTGAGCCATTAAAACGGATGAGAAAAGCGCGCATAAGATAAAACTGAAAAACCTTTTCATTCAATATTTAAGTCTTTATTGCGAAAATATAATTTAATTCTGTATAAATTTCGAACCGGCGTGTAACATATATGTATAATAATGTCATGTTATATGCTTAGATCAGGCTTATTGTGAAAACATGATAAGGCGAACTAAATTGATAATTGAGTGAAAAGTTGAAATTCTCGCATATTTGCCTCGAAATAGTTAAGCCAAGGCCGCTGCCTTCTGATCCTGACGATTTATGGAAACGGGTAAATATTTTATCAGTTAACTCCATGTCCTCTCCTGTATTTTTAATTATCAGGCTATCAGAAGTTAAATTTATTATAATCTCGCCGCCTTGGTAATTATGCCTTATTGCGTTACTTATTAAGTTATTTAATAGAATTTCGATCAGATATCTGCTTGCGTAAATTTCTCTATCATCAAGGGTGTAGGTGAGTCCCAATTCTTTATCTGCGAATATTTCGTCAAACTGGACTATCATTTCCTCCACTAATATTCGTAAATTAATTTGCTGCTGATCATGAAGCAGGCCGTTTTCAATTTTAACGAGCAATAATAAAGATTGATTTAAACGGCTTAATCTGGATACACCGCCATAAAGATCGTTGAGTAATTTGCTTTGTTTTTCGCTGAACTTTCCAGTTTGTATAAGCGTGTCCAGTTTTGAATTTATTACGGCAATAGGTGTGAGCAATTCATGTGAGGCATTCTCGGTAAATGTTTTTAGATCTTTATAATCATGTTTTGCCTTGGAGGTCATGGTGGTAACAGCGTTGTTTAATTCATTAAACTCGTCAATACTGGTTTCCAGTTTCGGAATTTCTTTACTATCTGCTATACTAAATAACCTTAGCTCTTTCATTATGCTGTAGAAAGGCCGCCAAAGCTTATTTAAAATTATTCTATTGGTAATCAGTAAAACCAATAATAAAAGTAAAATTACACCGCCCGTTATTGTGAAAATAATCCGGATCAAGTCTTCCGTTTCTACTTTGGAAACAATTATCAGGATTTTGTAGTAGTTGTTTCCAACAGTAACTGATGATATTAAACCCCTGCCCGGCTCATACTCCCCTACACCATTATGTTTACGTCTGTGTTTTTTACGACCATCGTCAATTCCCCATCGCTCAAAATACATGGTATTAATGAACTGCCGTGTTACAGAACCCGGAGTAGCCGATGTGAAGGTGATCTGCTGGTCGTTTGATTCAAAAGTTTGCGGTAACGTGTGGTTCAGCTTAACATATTCAAATATTTCGTTTTCTTCAACGACAAGCTCCCTGTCTTTCAGATTGGTCAGAATCAGGCTGATGGCCTGATAATAGATAATGCCGGTTATCAGCAGTACCAGTATTGTGGTGATTAGATTTACGCGGTTATACCTTGCCGAAAGCTTCATTGTTCGTCGAACTTATACCCCATACCATAAGCTGCCTTAAGGTAATCGTTACAACCGGCTTCCATTAATTTTTTGCGGATGTTTTTTATATGCGAATAAATAAAATCGAAATTATTAGCCATATCAATACCGTCGCCCCATAAGTGCTCGGCGATGGCATTTTTCGAAATAACTTTTCCCTTGTTGGCTATAAAGTATATCAGCAAAGCATATTCCTTGCGCGTTAGTTTAACGGGTAATTTACCAACTTTAACTTGTTTCGCCAAAAGATCAATAGAAATTTCTTTAAATAAAAGCAGGTTACTGCCGTTGAAGGTTTTACGGCGTATTATCGCCGAAACACGGGCCTTGAGTTCGGACAAATGAAAAGGTTTTACCAGGTAGTCATCTGCTCCCAGGTTCAATCCTTTCAATTTGTCGTCTAATGAATTTCTTGCAGAAATAATAAGGACGCCATCGGGGTGATTATTTTCTTTAATGGCGTTTAGGATATTAATACCATTTCCACCTGGCAACGTGATATCCAATAAAATGCAGTCGTAGCGATAAAGGCTTATTTTGGTCATCGCACTTTGGTAAGTGCTGGCAGTTTCACAAATATTGCCCTCCCCGATAAAGTACTCTTCAATACTTTCACGCAGGCCTTCTTCGTCTTCAATGATCAGTATCTTCAAATTTTTTTTCTTTAAATGTAGAGATGAATTTTGTAAAGATTCTGGATTTTCATGTGCACACTTATTCACAAACTCCTTTGTTTTTTCAGCATGCTTTTTCTCATATTTACAATAGTCGGAGAAACTCTGCAAATTTAAAAAATCCGGCTATATAATTATGTGGTGGATATATGCATTGCTGTCGGCATTCTTTGCTGCTTTGACAGCAATATTCGCAAAAATTGGCATAAAAGGTGTTGATACCGACCTGGCAACCGCTATCCGGACGGTTGTTATTCTCCTTTTGGCCTGGGCAATCGCAATTTTTAGGGGAGGCGCTAATTCCATTGGCGGCTTAAATAAAATGAACTGGATATTTCTTGTTCTTTCGGGCTGTGCAACCGGGCTATCGTGGATATGTTATTTCAAAGCTCTGCAGCTGGGCGAAGTATCGCAGGTGGCACCTGTTGATAAATTGAGTGTAGCCATAGCTATCGTACTTGCAGTTATATTTTTAGGCGAACCACTGACGCTAAAAACCGCTTTAGGAGCACTGTTGATCATCGGTGGAAGCCTGGTGCTTATTCTTTAGCAAAGAATCAAAATACTAAAGATTAATTTTAACTTGTTAATTGGTTAACCTTAATGTAACAAATACACTTCAAAAAACTCAATTCCAATTTTAATCCAAACTTTCGCTACACCTTTGCCGAAATTTCGATACAAACTTGGCATGAAGCATATTTATTTTCTATTTTTTTTAACGATTACATCACTAATTGTAAAGGCTCAAAACAACAACGTCAACAATAAAGCTAAAATAAGCGGAAAGGTAGTTGATGCTGTTACCAAACAACCGGTTGATTATGCCACTGTTAGCATATATAAACAGGGAAGTACTTCACCATTCAACGGAGCAAGCACTGATCCGAAAGGCAATTTTAATATTGACAACATTACCCCCGCAGAATATAGTATCACCATTGATTTTTTAGGTTACACCCGTAAAACTATTGATCATGTAATTATAGGCGAGTCCGCAAAGAACCTGTCATTGGGCACCGTTATGCTATCGCCCGTTCAAAATCAGCTTAAGGAAGTTGCTATTACAGCTAAAATACCCGCGGTTGAAAATAAAATCGACAAACTGGTTTACAATCCGGCAAACGACCTTAGCGCGCAAGGTGGTGCTGCTTTGGACATATTGAAAAAAGTACCTATGGTTTCTGTGGATGTAGATGGCAATGTTGAACTGATGGGTAATGCCAATATCCGCTTTTTGATTAACGGCAAACCCTCAAGTATTTTTGGCGCCAGCCTTAGTGATGCGCTCCAATCGATTCCCGCCAGCCAGATACAGAGTATTGAGGTGATTACCAGCCCGGGCGCAAAATATGATGCGGAAGGTACAGGTGGTATCATCAATATTATTTTAAAGGACAGTAAAATACAGGGCATTAACGGAACGGTGAACCTTTCTGCCGGCACCCGTTTCGAAAATGGGTCTTTTAATTTAAATGCACACAAGGGAAATTTTGGCGTAAATGCTTTTTTTAGCGGTAATGAGCAATTGAATACTACTACGTTAACTTCTACCAATCGTACTTCATACAGCAATACCCGCGATACCGTAACCCAGTTAAATCAGGAAGGGAAAAGCGTGTTTAAAAGAAGCGGCTATCAATCGGGATTTAGCATAAACTGGGATATTACAAAAAAGGATCAGTTAACAGCATCCATAAACTTCAACAGCTTTGGCAATCACAGTGTTGGTACTACTAACCAAAATCAGACGACATTTTCGACGCTGACCAATCTGACTGCTGATACCGCGAGTATTAATAACGCTAGCAGTCATTTCAACGCACACTCAAGCGATTGGAGTTTGGCTTACAAAAAAAGCTTTAACAGAAAGGACCAGGAACTGGATGTTTTGTATAATGCCAGCTACGGCAGTAATGTAAATAACTACGCTCAGCAAACGGACTATACCAACGTTACGTTTCCGTCCTTCGGTTCTATTGGCTACAATCCGGGTACCGATAGACAAACCGATATATCGGTGGATTATACACAACCGGTAACTGATGATTTTACAATTGAAACGGGCGCGAAGGCCACCATCGAAAACATTAGCAATACCGTTAGTACACTTACCACTGATACCCTCGGCAATTACTCTTTCAACCCCAATCAAAGTTATACCTTTAATTATGGCAGTAAAATCTTTGCTTATTATTTGTCAACTTCTTTTTCGGCATTTCATAATTTTCTTGATGTTAAAGGAGGCTTAAGGTACGAGTATACTACGATCACCACTGATTACCCAAACACAAATATTCCATCCTATGGTATTTTTGCGCCTTCGTTTGTATTCTCGCATAAACTTAGTAAAACGCAGACCATCAAATTCAGTTATTCTTACCGGCTTGAGCGGCCGGATTACCGCTCACTAAATCCCTTCTATAACGTCAGTGATCCGCACAACATAAGCACGGGCAACCCGGAGCTTAAACCGGAGCTGGGACATAACTATGAGTTAGGTTACAACAAATCTTTCGACAAAGGGGCTAGTATCTATGTAGCGGCGTTTTACAGGTATAATACCGACGACCTGCAATCGTATACAACGCATTATCAAAGCTTAACCATAGGTGATGTCACTTACACGAATGTTGCGCTTACCGAGCGTTATAACCTTGGTAAAGAAATTACTGAAGGAATAAACCTTTATGGATCAATACCTGCAACAAGTAAGCTGAGTTTACGATCAAATATGTTTTTCGCTGATCGAATATCAGAAAACCCGGGATCTCCGGATGTGAGCGGGTTTATGTACCGCATTAATATGAATGCCAGTTATGATTTTGGACATAATTTTGCGGCTGAGTTCTTTATAAATTACCGTTCATCTCAAAAATCGATACAAGGGACTAATCCCGCGTTCTATTTCTACAACCTGGCGGTTCGTAAACAGCTCATGAACAAGAAGTTCAGTATCGGCCTAACGGCAGCAAATCCTTTTAACAAGTACATGAATTTGAATGCAACCACCTACGGACCAAACTTTAATCAAAGCAGCCTGAGGCAAATTCCTTTACAATCATTTGGTGTTACTTTAAGTTACAAATTTGGAAAGCTTGAGTTTAAAAAAGACAATAAAGAGGACAACAATCCCCCGGTGCAAGACGATAGCGGCGGCGGCAGAAGGTAGTTTACGATTTTTTATTTAATACAATATTTATACAGAATTTTTGGCTAATTATATAAAAAATTACCGCCATGAAATCAATTCTAAAACCGCTTTGTATCCTGCTGTTTAGTGCAGCAATAAGTCTGCCTGCACCTATTTGGGCACAGAAAAAGACAGGCTTCCACGTTTTAACAGTTTTTCCGATTCACAGTACCGGGGGCTGGGACTATATTACCGTTGATGGCGCAGCCAAACGCGTTTATGCTTCGCACGGCATGCAGGTAAATATATTGGATGCTACAACAGGCGATTCCGTTGGTTATATCCCTGATACCAAAGGCGTACACGGGATAGCTATTGCGACCGAATTTAACAAGGGTTATACGAGCAATGGCAGAGGAAACAATATCACTGTGTTTGATTTAAAAACCAACCAGGTTTTAAAACAGGTTGATGCCGGCACCAATCCTGATGCAATTTTTTATGATGATTTTTCGAAAAAAGTATACGCTTTTAATGGCCGGAGCAAGGATGCTACCGTGATTGACGCCGCAACAGACGCGGTGGTAGCCACGATACCATTGGGCGGCAAGCCCGAAACTGGCGTATCAGATGGCAAAGGAAAGGTGTTTGTTAATATTGAAGATACCGGTGAAGAGGTGGAAATTGACGCTACAACCTACAAGATTCTTAACCGCTGGAAACTGGAAGGTGGTGAAGAGCCTTCGGGCCTGGCCATTGACCGTGAAACAGGGCGCTTGTTTGTGGGCTGCGGGGGCAATCAAACTATGATTGTTTTAGATGCCACAAATGGAAACATATTAGCTAAATTCCCAATCGGCCGGTGCGACGGTATGGCTTTCGATCCCGGTTTAAAGCTGGCTTACAGTTCAAATGGCGAAGGCACTATTAGTGTAGTGCGCGAATTGAGCCCCGACAAATTTGAATTTGTTGAAAACATACCTACTGAACCCGGTGCAAGAACTATAGGCATTGACACGTATACCCATAAATTGTATTTGCCCACTGCCCAGTTAAAACCTGCTGAGCCCACTGCTGACAATCCCCACCCAAGACCGCAACAGGTACCCGGGACCTTTCATATAGTAGTGGTTGGCGCGTAACAATTAGTTATTTGATATTTTTATTAAAGCACACGGATTAAACAATTCGGGTGCTTTTTTATTTAATAGTTCAGTGAGCAGAATTTTAACAGGTATAAACAAAGCAATCGATAGTCTATTTGGCAAATATCAAAAATATCACAAATATGTGGTGGCCTATGTATTAGGTACAATTAGCGTGGGATTTATTATTCTTACTGCACTGGTCGTCGTTTTCCCACGTCCATTTATCGACCTGGAATTTTCTCAGGAGGTGCAGGAGCATCAAACCCCTTTGCTGGATAATTTGATGAAATTCGTAAGCTGGTTTGGGTATTTTCCAGGTTCGGCAATCAGTGTGCTTTCGGCGGCTCTGCTCTTTCTCTATTTCAAATACAGACGGGAGGCTTTATTTATATTGCTGACATCATTAGCGGGATTATTAAGCGCACTACTTAAAATATTGGTAAACCGCGCCAGGCCAACTCAGCCACTGGTACGCATAGTGCAAAAAGTTAATGAACAAAGTTTTCCAAGCGGGCATGTATTATTTTATATCGTGTTTTTCGGATTTTTAACTGTATTGATGTATGATTTGAAAACTATTCCGAGACTTATCAGGATAACAGTCTCAACTATATCCATGGTTTTAATCTTTATCGTTCCCTTTTCACGGATTTATTTGGGCGCTCATTGGTTTACAGATGTGTTTGGAGGTTTTTTGTTAGGCGTGTTAAGTTTATATGTATTGTGTTTTTTCTATTTCAGAAAGTTTTCTAAATAAACATTAGTTACAAGTTCTTTAAATAGACTACTTGGAGCTATAATAACTGCTATTGTTGTATTTTAGCAATCTGTAAGTGAGCGAACAATCAAATAACCCTAAATCACCGCGTCAATTAAGAATCGGCGCCGCGATATACTTTTTTATTTCCGGTTTCGGATATTCTACCTGGGCCTCACGTATCCCAACTATAAAACAGCAATTGCATTTAAACAATGCTCAGTTAGGCACAGTTTTGTTCGCCCTGCCCGTTGGCTTGATGCTTACTATGCCAATAACCAGTTGGTTGCTAACGCGTCATAGCAGCAGAGTGGTGATGCTTTTCGGGACACTCTTTTTAAGTGTTATATTGATTTTGATAGGCATTTCGAACAGCATGCTGCAGTTGCTCATCATACTTTTCTGCTTCGGCTCCGCACGCAACCTCATGACGCTTTCAATAAACACACAAGGAGTGGCGGTGCAGGCATTATACAACAAATCTATCATGGCTACTTTTCACGGTATATGGAGTATGGCAGGTTTTGCCGGCGCCGCGTTCGGGCTCGTAATGGTGTATTTTAATATCGCGACCGCTTATCATTTTACAATGGTGAGCATCTTACTTGCAATCGCATCGCTTTACTTTATTAAAGATACCGTTTATCAAAAACCAATACCCCAAAGCGGAAAACCAGTTTTTTCATTGCCCGACAAATATTTATTAAAGTTTTCACTTATTTGTTTTGCATGTATGGCCTGTGAAAATACAATGTACGACTGGAGCGCCCTCTATTTTCAAAAAGAAGTAAACCCCGACAAGACAATCTCGACCGCAGCTTTTGTAATTTACCTGGTTGCTATGACCTCGGGCAGGTTTTTCGGCGACAAGCTGGTAACAAAATTGGGCATTAATAAAGTCTTGAAATTTAGTGGATTGCTTATTTTTTCAGGATTATTTATAGCGGTGGCCCTGCCCTACACTGTTACAGCCGGGCTGGGATACATTTTAGTTGGATTTGGCGTTTCGTGTATAGTACCTATGGTTTTTAGCCTGGCAGGCAGATCCAAAAACATGAGCAGTTCGTCGGCACTGGCTTCAATATCCACGGTAGGTTATCTTGGCTTTGTGTTAGTGCCGCCAATGGTTGGTTATATTGCGCAACTGGCCAGTTTGCGCTGGTCGTTCGGGATTATTGCCATATTCGGTGCTGTTATTATTTACTTTGTATCTCAGTTGAATCCAGAGCAGGATCAACACACCCCCATAACCAGTCCGGAATTTGAATAATTAGTTTAACTGAATAACAAGTTATTTATAATAGTAGCGTTATCTCCCTTAATGCACACGCTTAAGCTCATCACCAGGTTTTATGGCAAAATATTTTTAGCAAACTTCCTGGTTTCGCTTAGCTGCGTTTATTTGCTTGGAAATTATGGAGACAGGGCATATGAAATAATTATTGTATTGTTCTGGTACAAAGTTATTTCAATTGTTCTGTTATTCTATATGGCCGTATACTACCAAAAGCAGGAGTTATATTACTATCAAAACCTTGGCATTTCAAAGCTGAAACTGGGCATAACAACTTCAGTGTTCGATTTTTTATTTTGGCTTGCTTTAATCCTCTGGCAATTATTGTTAGGTATTCCAGGATATCTTTTCAATCTTCTGCTTTGGACGATTTTGCTCACCCATCTATACGTATACATAAAAAAATGATACATACCCTCAAAGCAGATGGTATTCAGCTTGATTTTGGTTTAAGGCGACTCTTATCAGACGTATACTTAAAATGCGAAACGGGTAAAATAACCGGGTTACTGGGTAGAAACGGGCAGGGTAAAACATGCCTCATGAACATTATCCTTGGTACATTAAATTCCAACATCAGTTCTATAAGATTTGATGACCAAATGATCAGGAATGCTTCTAAACGGCCAGACTTATTGTTGTACTTGCCACAATTTAATTTTATACCAAAATCGCTTAGTGTAAATCAGGTGCTAAGCGACTTTGGATTATTATACCCGGATTTTGAAAACAAGTTCCCTGAGTTTAAACAGAAACGTGATTTTAAAGTTAGCCAACTTTCCGGTGGCCAATTGCGGACAGTTGAAATTTACATTATTGTAAAAGCACCTTCGTTATTTGCTATGCTTGACGAGCCTTTTACCCATTTAAATCCTATTCAAATTGATATAATAAAAGAGTTTCTTTTAGAGGAGAAGATCAATAAAGGGCTTTTGATCACCGATCATATGTATAATCATTTACTCGACGTAAGCGATAAGGTATATTTATTGAAAGATGGTAAAACATACTTAACAAAAACGATCCAGGACCTGGATGATTTAGGATACGTAAGATTATAATAGCCCAGCTGCATTCAAGAAAAGAATTTACCCGGAAACAAAAAGCCCCCAATAAATGGAGGCTCAATGAATAATAATGTGCACTATAACTATTTTATAGAAACGGGTACGCTTGTTTTATCCCAATTCATGCTAAAGCCGTTTTTGGTAATAACATAAACCAATCTTTCTTGCAAAGGAATCTCTTTGGTAGTAGTCATTACACGAAGTTGATCTTTACTTTGGTCATAATTGAAAGCGCCCCATTGTTTTGCGGTTTTGTTAAATATTACTGTCCACTCACCTTTTTCCATAGGTATTACAAAAAAGGAATAAGTGCCGGCTGGCAGTGATTTACCCTGAACCTTGATATCTTTATCAGTAGTAAAAGTAGTGGCTTCATTGGCTCCCGCCCTGTACACTTTGCCGTACGGCTCCAGGCTGCCATATATTGTACGGCCCTTTACCGATGGGCTGCCATACCATATTTTAATATGGGCACCGGCTACAGTGCCACTTACGCTGTCACGAGGACTTGGTATTGGTTTTGCCGCATTTTGTGCCATTCCAACAGACGATACTAAACAGGCACTTATAAAAAATGTCAGTGCCTTCAATTGAATTAATTTTTTCATAGTATTAAGTTTTTGGTTATAATTTGAGCATAAAGATAAAATGAAATTCACATTTCTATATAACATGACTTAAATAATATCGTTTTCATTACAAAGAATTTTCACTATTCCAGGCAGTTCTGCAGGTTTGAAATAAAATAAATCCGACATTTTTTCGTTCATTTTGAATAATCACTTTGCAGTTAGGAATTGACCGAAAGGTTAAACAATTGTCGTGATTTTGGCCTCATGTCTTGAAAGAAGGCATGGGGCTTTTTATTGTTAATTCTACCAATTAGAAGACGCTGGGATATTTGTTTGCTGTCCTTAATTACTTTAGCCTTCTATAATGTTTGTGCTGCTCAAACATAATTTATACTGTTGTTTGTTACATAAGCTATATATTTGACAGTGGATTATTCCCCAAAAGTCACCCATCCGATCAATGAAGGAGGATACCAATAAATTATTATACCTTTTGCTTTTTGTTCTTGCACTGGGGGTTAATTTTTCTGGGATAAATGTAAATTTTTTTACCGATGACCCGGGGCTGTATGCATCCATAGCCAAGAACCTTGACTATAGAAAGGATTTTTTTCAACTATTTACCTACAATGCCGATTGGCTGGATAAGCCTCATTTCAGTTTTTGGGCAATATTATTAAGTTTTAAAATATTTGGGGTAAGCTTATGGGCATACCGCTTGCCTGCGTTGTTGTTTTTTATAATAGCCCTGGTATATACCTATTTCTTTGCCCGTAAATATTATAACTGGGAAGTCGCGATTATAGCGGTATTGATTGTTATGACGGCGCAACACGTTTTACTTTCAAATACTGATGTACGGGCCGAGCCTTACCTTATGGGATTGCTGATGGGGAGTATTTATCATATTTCGCGACTTGAAGAACGTTTTACTTTTAAAAATTTGCTCCTCGCTGGGTTACTAACCGCTTGCGCCATAATGACCAAAGGTATTTTTGTGCTGGTCGCCATTTATGGAGCCCTGCTGGGACAACTTCTTTTTCAAAATAAATTAAGTAGCCTTTTTAAGTTTAAATGGGTGTTATTGCTGCTGCTTACCTTTATCTTCACCCTACCCGAGTTTTATGCCTTATACCTGCAATTTGATCTTCATCCCGAAAAAACGGTTTTTGGTACGCGGCATGTTTCAGGTATAAAA
>DASXMZ010000173.1:0-6597 GCA_036495385.1 Mucilaginibacter sp.
AATGGGCGCCGATGGAAGTTTTCCATTAGAAATGTCCCGAACCAAACCTTATGGATATTCTATTTTTAATTTGGACGCTATGGCGATGCTCTGCCAGATATTGTCAACTCCGGAGGATAATTTATGGAATTTTGAAACCGCAGATGGGAAGTCAATAAAAAAAGGTATCCATTACCTGTACCCCTTTGTTGCAGATAAAAGTAAATGGGCTTTAAAGCCTGATGTGATGTATTGGGACAATTGGCCGGTTGCTCAACCATTTCTTCTGTTTAGCGCTAATGCTTATAATAAAAAGGATTGGTTTTTAACCTGGAAAAAACTTGATCATCAGCCACGGGTAGAAGAAGTGATCAGGAATTTACCCATTCGGCATCCTTTGTTATGGTTTAACTAACAGCCCATACCAATTTCTTGGTTAAAGCTTTTTAATTGCAAAAGTATACTGGTATTTATTGTTAAGTTTCACTAAAAGAATGAACAGGGTATAACTGTCATTGACATATTCAGAGACCACTTGTACTTTCTTTACCATCGTATGGCGCGTATACCCGTTCGCGACCAACGCGGCTTTAATCGACTTATAATTATTATAGGATGAGGTTGCAAATGTGGTTTGATTGTCTTTAACGTCCTTAATTACGGAAGCAGAAATATCGTCGTTGTTAAAGATGTATTTGTGCATGTGATCATTAGATCCATTGTCGGGCCTGAATTTCTTCGACGTCAGAAAACTCTTTGCATCGGTCAGATTATAACCGCTTGCTTTTTGAAGATCCGACAAGGTCAATTCCCCCGCAGGCAAACCTGGTGATATTTCTTCGGGGCCTTTTCCTGGATCAATGCCTTTTTCCGGTTCGACTATTGCAGCTTTAGCAGTCGTTTTTTGTGATATGTTGCCGGCTCTTGCGCTTTTTACAGTTACTTTAACGATGAACTTGCCGTTATTGCCTGTCGGATCGTTATCATTCACCATTAGTTTAAGATATCCCAATCGTTCCGCTATTATCGTATCATTGGCATCCACAATATTCCAGTCATCGTCACCTATTTTATAAAGCAAAGCCCCGTAAGGGAAAACGGCATCCATGCGGCAATTTGTAAAGCCATCTATACCATCTGGCCCGGTTGTTCCGGTAACCCCTCGTAAAACTATCGAGCCTGAGGCGGAAATATGTACCTCATCACCTTCGCTAATTTTCAGGGTGGTTTTTTTTATGTATGCGCTTACGTCAAATGTGTAACTTCTTGTCGTCGGGCTGCCCTGAGCGGTACAAACAGTTGAATAAATACAAAGAAATGAAATCGCAAGAAGATAACTTCTTACCTTATTTTTTGCTCTTATCATCTTGTTGCTTTAAGTTTAATTGCATAAATCTAATAAAAAATAATTTTCCTGAAAGGTTAAAATTCATTGTTTCAGCCATTTACAAACAGAAGAAGTGTAATTAGTGTTTGGATATAAAATAGAAAAGACGCTTTCTGAAAAAGTCATTCAAGCAAAAACCGACAAAATTTTATTTAAAACGCCTGAAAGGCCTTGTCACTTGGTGAAATTCTTTGTGGACTTCGTGGTAAAGTTTTACCACAAGGGTCACAAAGGGTGCACGAAGAACACAATGACCAAATTTTGTTTTTTGTTTTCACAGCCAGTGGACTTTTGAGATTGCCTATTCCGGGTGGAGGAATTGGTATATTATTTCCGCTCCAGCAGGTAACGCCATACCAACGCGCTCAATATGCTACCCAACAGCGGTGCCAGGATAAACAGCCATAACTGGCCTATTGCATCCCCTCCAACCAGCAACGCCGGTCCTATGCTTCTTGCCGGGTTTACAGATACACCGGTAATGGGTATGCCCACTATATGGATAAGCACCAGGCTTAAACCTATCGACACACCTGCGAAGCCACCGTGTATGTTCTTGGTTGAGGTAGAGCCGAAAATGACGAATAAAAATATAAAGGTAAAAATCAGTTCGGCGATAAAACAGGATTGTAAATCGTAGTGACCGGGCGAAAGTGCACCAAAACGATTTTGCCCCAGTCCCACCGCGTTGGCAGCAAGATTATATCCATCTTTGCCCGAGGCGATAAGCAATAAAATAGCCGCCCCAACAATTGCCCCCAGTATTTGGGCGATAATATAAATTAAAGCCTCGTTTGCTTTCATCCGGCCGGCAACAACCATACCTATTGAAATAGCCGGATTGATATGACAACCAGAAATATGACCTATTGCATAGGCCATTGCGATGACTGACAAACCAAAGGCGAAAGATATGCCGAGCAAACCTACGCCGGTTGCGCCATTTGCGCCGGCAATTACTGCGCTACCGCAACCCATTAAAACCAACACCATGGTACCAAAAAATTCAGCACAAAATTTCGAAAAAGTAGTTGTTTCCATCGGAGCTTTTAATTAGTGAGTGAGAAATAGGATATTAATTAATAAGGGGCTATAAAAGTAAAATATTTTTTTTAACTATAGATTACATTTATTTCCAACAAATATTAGCAAGTACTCTATAACAAGGTCGTAATCTCTCGAAGGGAGCCTGGGTAATTGATAAACTGCAGCCACCGGTTTGCATTTTACACTTTATCCTCAAATAAATACGTTGATTATAAACTAACAAGAACGCTAAAAGTTTCATTTTCACCCCCATGACCGGAAAACTAAATTCAAAAAATTATTTAGACAATTGAAAATTTTTTAGTTTTATGGAACTATTTGTTAACCTTATCGAAAAACTATGAAAATGACCAAAGTATTAACTCAAGCTCTATTTAATAACGTTAAGATCAGCTTAGCTCCTGTAATCTTATGCTTATTATTTTTCGGTTGTGAACCAAAAAGCGATCAAACAAGCTTTGATTCAGGGATTAAAAAAGTCGGCCATATTGTAGTTATCTATATGGAAAATCACAGCTTTGATAATCTTTATGGAAAATTTCCGGGTGCGGACGGCCTGTCGAATGCTACCAGAGACCATATAACTCAGGATTCAGCCGGCACACCTTATAAATATCTTCCCGCTATTCCTGGCTCGTCAGCATTTCCGTTAAATATGCCTAATGATACTTTCAATATAGATCAATATATTCATCCGGATAAGGAAACTCCCGATGTAACGCATTTGTATTATGAAGAACAAATTCAGATAAACCGTGGCCAAATGAATAAGTATGCTGCTTATAATGATAAGTCATTCGGTTTAACTATGGGCTCCTACACAACTAAGGCATTGCCTTTGTATCCCATTGCCATGCAATACACCTTGTGCGATAATTTTTTTCACAGCGCTTTTGGCGGTTCTTTTTTAAATCATCATTGGCTCATTGCAGCCGCAAGCCCTGTATATAAAAATCCTAAAGATACTACAATGTATCCCAAACGTGATCATTATGGCAATCTCGTCGGCGGCCAGATTACCCGAGATGGCTTTGTAGTAAATACAAGTTACTCTGTCAATTCTCCCCGGCCTAAACCAGGGCCATATACATATACTAACACTGACCAGCTTATTCCAAATCAGACCAATCCAACAATTGGTGATAGCCTAAGTGCACATAAAATATCATGGGTATGGTACTCAGGTGGATGGAACGATGCCCTGGCGGGTAAAGCAGATCCAAGTTTTCAATATCATCACCAACCTTTCGTCTATTATAAGAATTATGCGGACAGCACGCAAGCTAAAAAAGATCATTTGCGTGATGAGGCCGAATTTCTCTCCGCGGCTAAAAATGGTAAACTTCCTAGTGTTTCTTTTGTAAAGCCTTTAGGTACGTACAATGAACATCCGGGATACTCCACAGTAAAAGCTGGAGAGGATCATGCCGTTGAATTAATTAACGCAGTGCTTAATGGGCCAAACGGCAAAGATGCTGTCATCATATTAACTTATGATGAAAATGGTGGATTCTGGGACCATGTTGCTCCGCCGAAACTCGATCCCAAATGGGGACCCGGCACCCGCGTTCCTGCTATTATCATCGGGCCATTTGCAAAAAAAGGATTTGTTGACCATACACAATATGAAACACTTAGCATTTTGACGTTTATTGAAAAAAGATGGGGCTTAAAACCGCTCAATAAGGAAGACCAAAGAGCTAAGCCACTAACTAATGCCTTTAATTTTTAGCTCTTATTGAAAGCCTGTTTTTTTATAGGGTTATTTATCATCGTTGCCGGATATTTTCTTTTTTCCTGTAGCCGGAGAAAAGAAACTCCCGAAAAAACTGTTGAGCAGAAGCTTTTAATGCAAATTGACAGCTTTTCTGCATTAACAAATCAATGCCGGATCGAGGCGCTAAAACCATTGCCTGATGAAAAGAGATTGCAGCATTTGTTTAAAGAAACCAGGCTGGCTTATAAAAAATTTGAATGGGCGGCTGAATATTTCACCCCTGCGGTAACCCGTGTAGTTAACGGACCACCCGTTACCGAAATAGAAATGGGCGGACAACGGGTCATCAATCCGGAGGGCTTACAGGTGATAGAAGGATTTTTATTTCCAAAATATAATCCTTCAAAAAAAGATGAACTTGAAAAACAGCTTCAATTACTGCAAACAAGTTGTGGTCAATACAAAGCCTATTTCCAAAATATCGCCATCTATAACTGGCAGCTATTTGACGCCTGCAAACTGGAAGCCTTCAGGATAATTACGCTGGGTATTACGGGATTTGATAATCCTATGTCGCTCAATAACATAAATGAATGCGCAGTGAGCTTACAAAGTTTGCAGACAGTTTTGGCAAACTATGAAGGTGACGGTAATTCTGATAATCTAGTAGGAAACCTTACTGCTTCGGTTCATTATCTGATAAAAAGTAATTCCTTTAACTCATTCAATAGGGCTGAATTTATCACTTCGTACGGCAACAAAATTACAACCGGAATAACCCGGTTACAGAAAAAAATAAAACTGCCGGTTGTTAAATATAACAGGCTGCTCAACCAGGACGCTGAAACCATTTTCAACAGCAATGCTTTTAACATCAATGCCTTCGGACCAGGATTACCATACTTAGCCACTGGCCAGAGAATAGCCCTGGGTAGAAAACTCTTTTTTGATCCTGTGTTATCCGGAAATCAGACAAGAACTTGTTCTTCCTGCCACCAGCCAGACAAGGCCTTTACCGATGGGTTAACAAAAAACATGGCGGTTAACGGCAAACAGCAGTTAAAGAGAAATACACCCGGACTAATCAATGCTGCACTCCAGCCATTCCAGTTTTATGATGAACGCGTAAATACATTGGAAGAGCAAGTTGAAAATGTTGTTCAGAATAAAGACGAAATGCATGGCTCCCTGCAAAAGTCGGCAGGTAAGCTTTGGGGCGAAAAAACTTACAGGTTTTTGTTCAGCGAAGCTTATCCTAAAACCGGCAGAAGTGGAATAGATCCATTTGAAATAATGAATGCTTTAAGTTCATATGTTCGTAGTCTTACTTTTTTAAATAGCCGTTTTGATGATTACATGCGCGGTGACAAATCCGCTATGAGTGTAAGTGAGATAAACGGATTCAACTTGTTTATGGGCAAAGCCAGATGCGGAACATGCCATTATATGCCCTTATTTAACGGTGCGCTTCCGCCGGATTATATAAAAATGGATGCCGAAGTAATAGGCGTGCCTGGAAATAAGCATAGCAAACTTATTGATACCGATAAAGGCAGGTTTAATATTTTAAACTTTCCAACACTCAAATATGCGTTTAAAACGCCAACGTTACGTAACGCGGCGCTTACAGCACCCTATATGCACAACGGTGTATTTTCCAATCTGGAAGAAGTGATCGACTTTTATAACAAAGGCGGTGGCGCCGGTTTGGGCATTAAAATCGACAATCAAACTTTATCTCCGGATAAGCTGCATCTTACAAAAAAAGAAACTGGCGAATTGATTGCCTTTATAAAAACGTTAAATAGTAATTAAATGATCATAACAGAAAACTAGTCTTAAGTCTTGAGTCTCAAATCCGAAGAGCAAAATCCGACTTTTGACTTAAGGCTCAAGACTTTTGACTTTAATAAGTGGGCTTGATTACGCTGATACCCGTTTTCCCGGCTATCAAAGCTTTCGTAGCCATTCTGTAAAAAAGCGAATGATCCATTATACCAGGTATCATTTTCATCTGAATATTTAATTTTTCGGGCACAAAGGCTTTAGCAAAATAAATATCTGCGAGTAAATTGCTATTTTCAGTTATAACTGCTCCGTCCTTCTGATTGCTCATCCGCAGTTTTATCTGAGCATCCGGAAAATCAGAATTCAAACGGGACAAAACCACTTGCAAAGCCTGTGGCAAAATTTCAATGACCAGGGGATACTTAGTATCAAGTTCTTGCACAAATTTCCCTTCATCGCCTATTAAGATAAATTCCTTCGCCATCGATGCCAGTATTTTTTCTATAGTGTGTATGCCACCCCCGCTTTTTAAAGCGTTGAGCTCACTATCAAACTGATCGCATCCATCAAAATATATATCAAGGTAACTTAACAACGAAGGATGTTGTAATCTTAACCCCCGTTCCTGCAAAAGCGTTGTGGTTTTAAAAGATGACGAGGTAAAAAGCAGCGAAGGCCA
>DASXMZ010000174.1:0-6364 GCA_036495385.1 Mucilaginibacter sp.
TCAATTTTTGCCGCCGATCCTTTTTCAACGATTTTATAGGCGTTAGAATTTAAAGATATAACCTTTTTTGCTGACGTTAACTCGACAATAGCAAATGCCTTTCCTGAAAAAGCAGTTTTCTTCACCTTGAATTTTCCGCCCTCCTGATCAGGTAGGGCTACTGCGCCGTCGGCTACGCCTGCCTCGAGTTTAACGCCAATACGCGGTGCCAAACCACGGCCCGAAAACGAGTTGGATAATACCACAATATCTGCATTTTCTTTTTTAGCAGCTCCTGCGATTACCGAAGCGTACGCCTGGTTTATAAAGTTTTTTAATTTTTCGTTCGAAACATTTAATACTTTTTCAACACCGTACTTACCCAGACTGGCTAATTCGGCTGCATCTACTTCACCTATTGAAATAGCAATTAAACTGCTATTATTTTGATCGGCAATGGCCCGGGCGTATGAGACTGTTTCAAAAACAGACTTTTTGAATTTGCCCCCTGCATTTTCCGTATATACTAATACTGACATATTAAATAATAAGGTACTATTTGCGATTTTTATTTAAATAACTTTTGCTTCTTCGTGTAACAAGCCGATGAGTTTAGCAGGGGCTTCAGCCGGTACTAATTTTACACGGTCGCGTGGAGCAGGTGTTTCATAGCTTATTACTTCAGATAATGTTTTCACTTCAACCGGTTCGATGACCGTTAACGGTTTAGTACGGGCCGACATAATGCCACGCATATTGGGTATTTTAGGTTCGGCAACCCCTTCGGCCGTTGAAGCGATAAAAGGGAAAGGAATGGTCAACACTTCTTTACCGCCATCAATTTCACGTTCAACCGTCGTATTTTCCCCATTAATTTCTAATTTTTTTATGATCGACACCGAGGGAAGATCAAGAAGCTCGCCCAGCATCCCCGCTACCTTCGAACCGTTATAATCAATTGATTCCTGCCCGGTTAATATTAAATCAAATTGATTTGTTTTAACGAATTGTGCAACCTGGCAAGCAACAAACCAGGCATCGTGTGGTTTTGCATTCACACGCACGGCGTCGGTAGCGCCTATTGCCAATGCTTTCCGTATTGTTGGTTCGGTATTGATTTCACCTACATTTATCACAGTCACCGTTCCATTGCCCCCGTCTGTCAACTCAATTGCTCTTGCAAGTGCAATTTCGTCGTATGGATTTAATATAAATTGAACACCGTTTGTATTAAATTGGGTGTTGTTATCGGTAAAGGTTATTTTTGTGGTGGTATCGGGAACGTTACTTATGCATACCAGAATTTTCATCGTATTTGTTGTTTTTCGTATTATTATTTTTCAATGGTACTCAACAGTATTTTGCCGTTAGTGGTATTAAGACTATTCCTATGAATGAATAACTCTGCCAATTTTTTAATGTATATAGGAGTTCTCATAAAATAGGTTTCGCAAATTTAATTAAAAAACAGAGAGATAAAAATGCAGATAAGCAGATTAGAGAAGCTATTGGAGTTTTTACAAAATGAACCGGAAGATCCGTTTTTAAAATATGCCCTGGCTACGGAGTATTTACGCCTGAATCAAATAGATAAAGCGCTCGACTATTATGAAAACCTGGTAGACAAACATCCTGATTATGTTGGGACCTATTATCACTTAGGGAAATTGTACGAAGCACTTAACCGCAAACAGGAGGCTTTAAATACATATGAAACCGGCATGAAGATGACAAAACAACAACGTAATAATCATGCTTTTTCGGAATTACAGGCAGTTTATCGCCTGGCTAGTGGAATTGACGAAGATGATGATGATTATTAAATCAAAATAAAAAGTTATATTCAATTTGTTTTTTATGACGCTAAAGTTTTTTGACTTTTAACTTTTTAATTTTGACTTCGAAAAAAAGGTACTTTTTATTTTTACGGGATGCGTTGATATATACATTCACGGCATTTGGCGGCCCTCAGGCCCATATGGCTATATTGTTACGGGAGTTTGTAGAAAAGCGCCAATATGTTACTGAAGAAGAATTGATGGAACTGAGCGCTCTGTCACAACTTTTACCGGGACCTTCTTCCACTCAAATTTTAGTTGGTATCGCCTGGAAGGTCGGCCGGCTGCGGCTTGCTATAGCAACTTTTTTAATATGGATATTGCCATCGGCCACAATTATGTGTTTAGCGGCAATAGGCTACAGAATGTTTGCCGATCAGTCGAAATTTGCCGCGATACTGCGTTTTGTGCAGCCTGTTGCCGTAGGCATAGTAGCTTATGCAACATATACGTTCGCAAATAAATTTTTAAAAAGCAGGGTCAGTACCATGCTCGCTGTCGGCTCCCTGCTTGCAACACTTATTCTTCAAACCCCTTTCGCGTTTCCGTTGCTCATCCTGATGGGAGGCATTATTTCGTCGGCTTTGGAAACACAACCCCAGGAAAACGAATTGCGGGTGAAGTTATTTTCGAATGTGAACCCAAACAAGGTTGCTTACTTTATCGGAATCCTGTTATTCTTTGCTGTGTTGGGTGCGGTAGTAAATCAAACATCGCCATTTAGTTTACCTATACGTTTGTTCGAAAACTTTTATCGTAACGGTATCCTGATATTCGGTGGTGGGCAAGTACTGGTGCCCCTGATGTACACAGAGTTTGTTGAAGTAAAGAATTATCTTACAAGATCCGAATTTTTGTCGGGTTATGCATTGCAGCAGGCTTTACCAGGTCCAACTTTTTCTTTTACCTCTTTTTTGGGGGGCATTACCATGGGCAATAAAGGCTCAGGATTGATGGGGCAGGTGGCTGGTAGTGTAGTGGCTGTTATAGGCATCAACACGCCTGGGCTTATCCTAATTTTATTTATAGTTCCGTTTTGGGATGATCTCAAAAAAATAACCCGCATAAAAAATTCATTAAGCGGTATAAATGCGGTAGCTGTGGGCTTTATGGCAACCGCACTGATTTTGCTGGTAAGGCCGTTTGGACTAAATGGATTTGCCTATTTAATAATGGCCGGCACGTTTTTACTTTTGTATTTCACTAAAATAAAAACGCCGTTTATTATTATTATCGGGATTGTGTTGGGGTTGATATTCTGAGGCACAGCCCCCCGGCCCCCTAAAGGGGGAGAAAGTAAGCAAATTAATTAGGAGGATTAATCGCGTTAATTATAAAGTCGTATTTGTGTTCGATGGAATTAGGCGTGTTGCTTATCCATATTTCGCCGTCACCAAGCATTACTTCTCCGCCCTTACAAAATAAATTTGTTGTGTAATCTGACTTTATTTTTTCCTTAAATTTTGCGGTGAAGATTTGTTCATAATATTTTATTAGTTGAAGTTTGTTATTTATAGAGGTGTATCCTTTTCGCAGTATGTGCCTGGTCGGATAATGGATATGATCAGCAAGCCAGTTTTTATTATCAGATAGAATTGCCGTTTTTACCGTTTGCATAAAGGTCTCAATTTCGTCGTCTGTTCCGAACATGTCTGTATACCTATGTCCATATTCTCCCCATTCGATTGAAGATAATTTAAAGTGAAATAATAATACCTCCTTTTTCAAACCATCTATCCGGGTTCCTTCAAATTTATCGAGCGTGTCGGTAAACAAGTTACCTTTGAAAACCGAGTTTCCGGGTTTAAGTTCGGTCAAGAAAATTGCATTTGCTTTTAAATAACCTTGCAATAAAATCTTATTGCCGCCTATTTTGAATGCATAATTGCCTTTGATACTTCGGTCTTTGAAAAGGTAAAGTGATAGACTGCAGTCATTCTTGCCAATTTTTCCTTCAAAATTATTCCATGATCCCGTATCCAAAGCTTGAGCGTAACCGTTCGTTAAAAAGAAGTTAAGTATGATAAACACCAAAATTATTTTCGTGAGTATTTTACTCATAAATCTATAGGTTGTGATTATAAAATTACTATAAAAGCTTCAGTTTTGGGGTAAGGGGTTAAAAGGGGGCCTCATCGTCGATATCATCCATTCGCGATGGTCTGATAATGAAATTGCTTGGCTTGTCAAAATCCTGCGAAGGACTTAAACCGGAGAATGCATTGATTGCTGGCAACTGACCATCCATGCCTTGATCAAGGTCGGTAAACTTAACATATTTGCCAACGAATTTTAAACGTACCCTGCCTGTTTCACCATTGCGGTGCTTGGCTATAATTACCTCGCCAACGCCCTGGGTAGGATTGTTATCTTCATCAACTTCCAAACCATAATATTCGGGACGGTATAAGAATAGCACCATATCGGCGTCCTGTTCAATTGAGCCCGATTCACGTAAGTCGGAGAGCATTGGGCGTTTCGAACCGCCCGGCCGGTTTTCAACCGCACGACTTAACTGCGACAAAGCGATTACCGGCACATTCAGCTCTTTGGCGACGGATTTTAACGCCCGTGATATACTGCCGATTTCCTGCTCACGGTTGCCGCCCTTGCCGTCGGCCTTTCCCTGCATCAACTGTAAGTAGTCAATTATGATCAGTTGTATATCATGCTGCGATTTTAAGCGACGGCATTTCGCCCTGAATTCAAAGATATTGAGCGCCGGCGTATCATCAATAATTAATGGAGCTTGTTCAAGACGGCCAATTTTTGAGTGTATTTGCTGCCACTCCCACTCTTCCAGGTTACCCCTTCTTATTTTTTCCTGTTCGATGTGTGTTTCGCCCGATATTAAACGGTTCACCAATTGAACCGATGACATTTCGAGTGAAAACACGACTGTGGGCTTGTTAAAATCTACAGCAGCATTCCTGGCGCAACTTAAAACAAATGCCGTTTTACCCATTGCAGGCCGTGCAGCCAAAATAACAAGGTCAGATTTTTGCCAGCCGGAGGTCATTCTGTCTAAATCCGTAAAACCCGATGCCACGCCTGTTAATCCGTCTTTTTTGTCTTTGAGCGCTTCAATTTCCTTTAGGGTTTCATGCATCAGGTCGTCCATCTTACGCGAGTCGCGGCGAAGGTTGTTTTGTGCGATCTCAAAAAGATTTTTTTCTGCTTTGTCCAGCAAGTCGAGTACATCGGTGGTATCTTCATAGGCGCTTTGTATAACCTCTGTTGATATCCGGATCAGTTCGCGCTGTATAAATTTTTGAATAATGATGCGGGAGTGAAACTCAATATTGGCGGCGGACGCGACCCTGTTAGTGAGTTCGGTTATGTAGTATGCGCCTCCAATCATATCCAGTTCACCCTGTTGGCGCAATTGTGCGGTTACGGTGAGTATATCAACAGGCGAGGACTTTTCAAATAGATATTGTATCGCATGAAATATTTTTTGATGATTATCCTTATAAAAAACATTGGGTTTCAGGATATCGATAACCGATGACAGGGCATCTTTTTCGAGCATCAGAGCACCCAAAACTGCCTCTTCGAGGTCAATTGCCTGCGGAGGTAATTTACCCAATCCGCTATACGGTGTTGGGTTAGTTATCCTGCTTCTTCGTTCGTTTGTAGGCTTGTTATATTGGTTATCGTTCTCGAAAATCATACGGAACAAAAATATACAAAAAAGGACGCGCTTTAACTAACATCCCGATTTTAGCTCAGAAATAATCGTTAAAACAAACGCGAATTTCAATTGAGAGAGTTCACATGCAATGTTGGTAAATTGTTAGCTCTTTTATTTTGATGTTGATGGTCAGTTATTTAAAGCAATGTGGATAAAGATTCAAATTGTTAACTATTTTTTTAAGACCAATTTGCCCTTTAGTTCAATAACTGCTTAATCAATTAATATAGCTACTTTTGCCTCCTGTAAATTAATAAAAATGGCATATAACTCCCGGCCTCCGCGCGAGAGCAATCAAATGGTTTTTGGTATACGTGCAGTTATTGAAGCTATCCGTTCCGGTAAAGAAATTGAGGCTCTGTACCTGCAAAGGGGCATAGGCAGCGGCTTGTTAAATGAGTTAAAAGAGTTACTGAATAAATACCAATTAACAGCTCAACAGGTCCCTGTCGAAAAACTTAACCGCCTTACTCCAAAGAATCACCAGGGGGTAGTTGCATTTATTTCGCCTATTGTTTACCAGAAAATTGAAAACATCATACCACAGGTATTTGAAAATGGGCAGGTACCGCTGATATTGGTTTTGGATGCCATTACCGATGTCCGGAATATGGGCGCCATTGCGCGTACTGCAGAGTGCGCTGGTGTAAATGCTATTGTAATACCAGCCAAAGGGTCAGCCCAGATTAATCCTGATGCCATAAAAACATCGGCAGGGGCATTGTATAAAATACCAATTTGCCGGCACGATAATTTTCTGCAAACCGTAAAGTTCTTGCAGGAATCGGGATTACAGTTGGTTTGCTGCACCGAAAAAACCAAAGATGATATTTACACCCCTGATTATACTGCA
>DASXMZ010000175.1:0-4624 GCA_036495385.1 Mucilaginibacter sp.
GTTGAAGCTACTGCGGCTATCATCGGCATGGTTAGAAAAGTTAATCACCTGGTAGCGGTAGAAAATATTTAATATCATGAATTTAAGTAATTTAAAACCTGCAGAAGGTTCTACTAAAAATAGAAAAAGAATTGGCCGTGGTACAGGTTCGGGCCGTGGCGGTACATCAACCCGTGGCCATAAAGGAGCTGGTTCACGTTCAGGTACATCTACTAAGGTAGGTTTTGAAGGTGGTCAGATGCCATTGCAGCGCCGTATCCCTAAGGTTGGATTTAAAAACCCTAACCGTGTAGAGTACGTTGGCGTTAACCTTGACGTTTTGCAAAAATTGACAGAGCAATATTCTGTGTCGTCAATTGACCTTGCAACGTTAAAAGAACATGGCTTAGTTTCAAGAAACGACATGGTGAAAATATTAGGCCGTGGCGAACTGAAAGCCAAATTAGAAGTTAAAGCCCATGCATTTACTGCTACAGCGCAAAAAGCGATTGAAGCAGCCGGAGGTACAATAGTTAAGCTGTAATTTTCGATGAAAAATTTTTTCACCACATTATCCAATATTTGGAAAATAGAAGATTTAAGAGTGCGTATAATCAACACACTCTTATTTCTGTTAATATATCGTGTAGGTTCGTATGTTGTATTACCAGGGGTAAACGCGACGATGTTGATGCATAACAAACAGGCCGAAGGTATTGCTGGTTTATTGAATTTGTTTGCAGGTGGATCGTTTTCACGTGCATCAATTTTCGCATTAGGTGTAATGCCTTACATTTCGGCCTCAATCGTGGTACAATTGCTCGGAATTGCGGTTCCTTATTTCGCCAAACTACAAAAAGAAGGCGAAAGTGGCCGTAACAAGTTAAACCAATGGACAAGGTATCTTACCATTGGTATTACGGCTTTCCAGGCTATTGCTTATTTGAAATCGCAAATTGACCACACTAACGGGGAGATGTTGATATCAGATCCTTATTTCACAATTTTGAATATGTGCGTGCTTACGGCCGGTACTATGTTTGTAATGTGGCTGGGTGAAAAAATTACTGATAAAGGGATAGGCAACGGTATTTCGCTTATCATCATGGTGGGCATCATTGCTGCTTTGCCGAGCGCCGTTCTTTCTGAGTTTCAGGCGTGTATCGCTGGTAAAGGTGGTTTGGTAACTTTTTTGATTGAATTGGTTGCGCTTATTGTCGTGGTAATGTTTACTATACTTATAGTACAGGGTACACGGAAAGTGGCCGTGCAATATGCAAAACGTATTGTTGGTAACAAACAATATGGCGGCGTTCGTCAGTATATTCCATTAAAGGTAAATGCAGCGGGTGTAATGCCAATTATATTTGCACAAGCATTAATGTTTATACCTGCAACAGTAGCTCAGTTTTTTCCAAAAGCTGCTTCGAATGGCATATTAATGTCATTGACTGACTATACTTCCTGGGGACACAACTTGCTTTTCTCTATATTAATCATCGTGTTTACGTATTTCTATACAGCGATCACGGTTAATCCTAACCAGATGGCTGAAGATATGAAAAAGAACGGTGGGTTTATCCCGGGCATTAAGCCAGGTCGGTCAACAGCCGATTTCATAGATGGCGTTATTTCGAAGATAACCTTACCAGGATCTATTTTTCTTGCCATTATAGCGATTATACCTGCATTTGCAAGCATGGTTCACGTATCCAGCGGATTTGCAAGATTTTTTGGGGGAACCTCATTGATCATATTGGTTGGTGTAGTTTTAGATACATTGCAGCAAATTGAAAGCCACTTACTGATGCGTCATTATGATGGTTTAATGAAAACAGGAAGAATTAAGGGACGTACGGCGATACCTGCAGCCGGTGGTACCAGCCAGCCTGTTATTTAATAATATAAAAAAACATGTCAAAGATCAATTATAGGTCTGTCGAGGAGATAGAACTCATAAGGGAAAGTTCTTTACTTGTTTCCAAAACGCTTGGGGAGATTGCAAAAGTTATCGGTCCCGGTGTAAAAACAATTGATTTAAACAAATTGGCCGAAACTTTTATCCGTGATAACGGAGGGGTTCCGGCTTTTTTAAACTACCACGGTTTTCCATATTCACTATGTATATCGCTTAATGACCAGGTTGTACATGGTTTTCCGGGTGAGCGCCCACTTATTGAAGGTGACCTGGTATCGGTTGACTGTGGGGTTATATTGAATAAATACTACGGTGATTCTGCATATACTTTTGCGATTGGAGAGGTAAGTGAGGGTGCTAAGAAATTAATGCGTGTTACAATGGAATGCCTCGATTTTGGTGTTCAAAAGGCTGTGTCGGGTATGCGTGTTGGCGATATAGGTTATGCGGTTCAGGAACATGCTGAGAAAAATGGCTTTGGTGTAGTGAAGGAGCTTGTAGGACACGGAGTAGGGCAGCAGTTGCATGAAAAACCCGAGGTTCCTAACTATGGTAAACGCGGATCGGGCGTTAAGCTGGAAGAAGGCATGGTGATAGCGATCGAACCAATGATTAACGCCGGTCGTGCGCGGGTGAAGTTTTGGGATGATGGATGGACAGTGTCGACTATTGACGGCAAACCTTCTGCTCATTACGAGCATACTGTAGCTATAAGTAAGGGTAAACCCAACATTCTTTCAACTTTTTCTTATATAGACGAAGTTTTAAAAGAAAAAAATAAAAATTAAAAAAAATTTATTAATTTTGCATCCCGCTTTCAGGGCGGATAATAAAGTAATAATCAGTAAAATATGGCCAAACAAGCCTCAATTGAACAAGACGGTACGATTAAAGAAGCATTATCAAACGCGATGTTTAGAGTGGAGTTGGAAAATGGTCACGAAATTATTGCACACATATCCGGTAAAATGCGCATGCACTACATAAAAATTCTACCTGGCGACAGAGTAAAATTGGAAATGAGTCCGTACGATTTAACAAAAGGCAGAATAACCTACAGATATAAATAATAAAGAGATGAAAGTTAGAGCATCGATAAAAAAGCGCAGTGTTGATTGCAAGATCATCCGCCGTAACGGGAAACTTTATGTGATAAACAAAAAGAATCCTAAGTTTAAACAACGTCAGGGATAATTAAAATACTTTAACGGTTCGTACAACGGTGGCCCGCCGTTCGGTCGTTATTTAAAAACAAACAAAAATATGGCAAGGATTTCAGGTATTGATTTACCAAAGAATAAAAGAGGTGAGATTGGACTTACATACATTTATGGTATTGGCCGCTCAACAGCTCAGAGAATTTTAACTGAAGCAGGTATTGATTTTAATACCAAAGTTCAGGATTGGACAGACGAGCAATTAAACGCTATTCGCGGTATTATTAACGATCAGATAAAGGTTGAAGGTTCTTTAAGATCCGAAGTTCAACTTAACATTAAACGTTTAATGGATATAGGCTGCTACCGCGGTACCCGTCATCGTAAAGGATTACCGTTACGTGGTCAGCGTACCAAAAACAATTCACGTACCCGTAAAGGAAAACGTAAAACAGTTGCTAACAAAAAGAAGGCTACTAAGTAGTAAGTGATTGGTGATTGGTGAGCAGAGAATAGTTTTGCTTAAAGATCATCAGGAATATAGAATTTAAAAAAAGGTTAATGGGTCCGGGTTATAAATCACTAACTCACTAATTCATTAATTCAACAATTAAGAAAATGGCTAAAACTAAAAAAGTAACCAAAAAACGTATTGTAATTGTAGAGCCTGTTGGCGAAGCACATATCAACGCTACTTTTAACAACATCATTTTAACCCTTACTAACAAAACAGGTCAGGCTATTTCCTGGTCTTCTGCCGGTAAAATGGGCTTCAAAGGTTCAAAAAAGAATACACCTTACGCTGCTTCACAAGCTGCTGCCGATTGCGGTAAAGTTGCTTACGATTTAGGCTTGCGCAAAGTAGAGGTTTTTGTAAAAGGACCTGGCGCGGGACGTGAGTCGGCAATACGTACTTTGCAAACTGCAGGTATCGAGGTAACTACAATAAAAGACATCACGCCGCTTCCGCACAACGGTTGCCGCCCTTCAAAAAGAAGAAGAGTTTAATTAACAAATTTTTAAAGCTAAGATTCGACAGCTGCGGGCTGTTTGATACTTTAAAACAACAACAATGGCTAGATATACAGGTCCAAAATCAAAAATTGCGCGCCGTTTCCGCGAACCGATCTTCGGTCCGGATAAAGCGTTAGAAAGAAAAAATTACCCACCGGGTATGCATGGTGTTTCCAAAAGAAGAGGGAAACAATCAGAGTATTCAACCCAGTTGATGGAAAAACAAAAAGTTAAATACACTTACGGTGTATTAGAACGTCAGTTCGAAAACTTATTTCACCGCGCTTCTGCTAAAGAAGGCATTACAGGTGAAAACTTACTGAAACTTTTAGAAGCGCGTTTAGACAACGCAGTTTACCGTTTCGGTATTGCTCCAACACGTTCAGGTGCACGCCAGTTAGTTGGCCACAAACATATTACTGTTAATGGTGAAGTAGTAAATATTGCTTCATATACATTAAAAGCTGGTGATGTTGTTGCTGTTAGAGAGAAATCAAAAACACTTGAAGCAATTACACATTCTGTTGCAGGAAGAAAAATAAACAAATTCAGCTGG
>DASXMZ010000176.1:0-3240 GCA_036495385.1 Mucilaginibacter sp.
GCCAGCGTGTTTTGAACCTGCTTAAACTGTAATTTCACTATCTCGGTAATCTCGTCGCGGCTAAGCGGGGTGAACATAATTATCTCGTCAACACGGTTCAAAAACTCAGGGCGGATAGTCGCTCTTAACAGCTCAAACAACTGGTTCTTTGTTTTGGCTATAACTTCGTCCTTGTCACTTTCCTCAAAACCCTGGAAGTTCTCCTGGATGATATTCGAACCAATATTCGAAGTCATGATAATGATCGTATTTTTAAAGTTTACCACCCTGCCTTTATTATCAGTTAAGCGGCCGTCGTCAAGGACTTGCAGTAATATGTTAAACACGTCGGGGTGAGCTTTCTCGATCTCATCGAGCAAAATTACGCTATAAGGTTTGCGGCGAACGGCCTCTGTTAGCTGTCCCCCTTCATCATACCCCACATATCCCGGTGGCGCTCCAATCAACCTCGAAACAGAGTGGCGCTCCTGGTATTCCGACATATCAATGCGTACCATAGCCCCCTCGTCATTAAACAAGTACTCGGCTAAGGCCTTTGCAAGTTCGGTTTTACCTACGCCTGTCGTTCCCAAAAATATAAAAGATCCTATTGGCTTACGTTTGTCCTGTAAACCTGCCCTGCTACGGCGTATCGCATCGCTTATGGCTTCGATCGCTTCCTCCTGCCCTGCCACACGTTTATGTAACTCTTCTTCCAGGTGCAGTAGCTTTTCACGTTCGCTCTGAATCATTTTAGAAACCGGGATGCCTGTCCATCTGGAAACGACACCTGCGATATCTTCGGCAGTAACTTCTTCCTTCAGCATACGGCTATCGCTTTGGTTTTCTAACAGCGCTGCTTTCAATTGATCAACTTCCTGCTGTCTTTCCCTTATAGTACCATAGCGCAACTCGGCTACACGGCCATAATCGCCGGCGCGTTCGGCTTGCTCGGCTTCCAGTTTGTAATTTTCAATTTGTTCAACTTTTAAGTTGATGCCGTCAACGAGATCTTTTTCACCCTGCCATTTAGCACGTAACGAATCGCGTTCGGCAGATAAATTGGCAATCTCCTCGCTCAGCTCTTTAACTTTTTTTGTATCCTTCTCGCGTTTTATGGCCTCGCGTTCAATTTCCAGTTGCATAATACGGCGTTCCAACTCGTCAACCACTTCAGGTACCGAATCCATCTCAAGCCGTAATTTAGAGGCGGCTTCGTCCATCAGGTCAATAGCTTTATCTGGTAAAAAACGATCGGATATATATCGCTGCGACATTTCAACCGCGGCTATAATAGCTTCATCTTTAATACGCACCTTGTGGTGGGTTTCGTAACGTTCTTTTAATCCACGCAATATGGAAATAGCGTCAGCTGTGTCGGGCTCATCGACAAGTACCAGTTGGAAACGACGCTCCAAAGCTTTGTCCTTTTCCATATATTTCTGGTACTCATTTAACGTGGTGGCACCAATCGCTCTCAGTTCGCCTCTTGCAAGGGCGGGTTTTAATATATTTGCAGCATCCATGGCGCCTTCACCGCCGCCTGCGCCAACAAGCGTGTGTATTTCGTCTATAAAAAGAATAATTTCGCCATCGCTCTGAGTAACTTCTTTTATCACGGCCTTTAAACGCTCTTCAAATTCACCTTTATACTTCGCACCGGCTATTAAGGCTCCCATATCTAGCGAGTAAACAGTTTTTGATTTCAAGCTTTCCGGCACGTCCCCTTTTATTATGCGGAATGCAATACCTTCGGCAATAGCAGTTTTACCTACACCAGGCTCACCAACCAAAATTGGGTTATTTTTAGTTCGACGCGAAAGTATCTGTATAACACGCCTGATCTCGTCATCACGACCAATCACCGGATCAAGTTTGCCTGATTCAGCGTATTCGTTAAGGTTACGGGCATATTTGTTTAATGCGTTATATGTAGCTTCAGCATTTTGATCGGTTACCTTATTATCACCGCGTAAACTTATAATCGCCTTTTTAAGGTCTTTCTCGTTTACACCATAATCTTTTAATGCAGAGCTGGTTTTATCATTTGTGGCTAAAATGCCAAGTAAAATATGCTCTACAGAAATAAATTCGTCCTTAAATTCTTTAAGATAGCCCTGGGCCTTTTGTAAGGCAGAATTTGAATCGGATGATAAATAAACGTTGCTTCCGCTTACCTTGGGGAATGACGCGATCTGGCTATCAAGCGTTTCATTTAAGCGGTTTATATTTACGTTTAGTTTTTTTAGCAAATAGCTTATCACGTTCTCATCAACAAGCAACAAGCCCTTTAACAAATGCGCGGTTTCAATAGCCTGCTGTTGATTGCCTGCAGCTATTTCGGAGGCCTTTTGAACAGCTTCCTGCGCCTTTATAGTATAATTATTAAAATTCATAGTGTTTAATTTGACAATTTAATTAAAAGAAAAGTCTGGATATTGGATCCAAAACTCATTCTTTTTAAACAGAGTTAATTAGGGTTTAACCGGGTGTCTACCCACATTCCGAAATCCCGAATTGAGCAAATGAAACTGTTTAGTTACCACGCTATTCAACTCAATAATCGATTTCCTCAAATTACTTGCCATTAAACTTCTTGTGTTAAATTGTCGTCTCCAATTAAAATCACATGATAAATTGTCACTAAAGGGCTTTCTATTTCTTATAAAATAAACAAAAAACAGTACTTTTACCCGCCTTATTAACTATTTTCACTTTGGATAAATACTTTTTTAGAAATATACCTGATAAGTATAAAATCACCTGGCGCAATTATTATACAGGTCAAAACCTAATGTCAATGCGGATTATAAGCATTGTCTTTTTGCTATTAAATATATCTATCAGAGTACTTTGCAATATTTTTCCGGCCAGCTTAACCCACGTAGAAAATTTCCCGGAATTTGATATCATTAATTGGACATTCATCGCACTATCTCTTGTTTTTTACATAATCAGTTATCTGTTCATAAAAAGATATAAAAAAAACCAAAAATCAACTGCCATTATGTCGCTATTTATTTTTGCATTTTCAATTTATATCATTTTGGGTGGCATGTACGCCAGCTTTGTTCCCTCTTCCAGCCTGCGTGATGCTTTAACTATTTATTTAATTGCGCTAACAATAATCAGTGTGCTTTGTGTTTCCGAATATTACGAGACTATTCTGCTAATTATAATGGCAGAATTATCATTCACAATATTACTGATACAAAACCACACCAACGCTACTGAGATGGTGTATAATCAATTGGTGTCGAT
>DASXMZ010000177.1:0-5785 GCA_036495385.1 Mucilaginibacter sp.
CTTTATAAGGGCAGGCCGGGATATGGGTGTTTTCATTGGCCCGGGGCGTGGCTCGGCAGCTGGTTCTGTGGTGGCCTATTGCATTGGTATCACCAATATCGATCCTATTAAATATAACCTGCTCTTCGAACGTTTCTTAAATCCCGACCGTAAGTCGATGCCAGATATTGACACGGATTTTGACGATGCAGGCCGTCAAAAGGTGATTGATTACGTGGTGGATAAATATGGCAAGAACCAGGTAGCGCAGATCATTACCTATGGCTCCATGGCGGCGCGCACCAGCATACAGGATGTTGGCCGCGTACTGGATATGCCGCTATCAGAAATGAACGCCATTAAAAAGCTGGTACCCGATACGTTGGGTATTACGCTTAAGGATGCCATTGAGCAGGTGCCAGAGTTAAAAGAAATACTGAAAGGGAATGACCTGCGTGCTCAAGTATTACGTGAAGCCGAAAAACTGGAAGGCTCCGTTCGTAACACCGGAGTGCACGCCGCAGGTATCATCATAGCGCCTTATGATTTAACGGATATTGTGCCCGTTGCGATAGCTAAGGACTCCGACCTATTGGTTACCCAATACGACGGCCGTGTAATAGAGGATGCCGGCGTTATAAAGATGGACTTCCTGGGCCTTAAAACCTTAACCATACTCAAAGATGCCTTACGGTTAATAAAGCAAAACCACGACGTTGATATAGATATAGACAGCATCCCGCTTACCGACCAGAAAACATTCGAGCTTTACCAACGGGGTGAAACTAATGGTACCTTCCAGTTTGAAAGTGACGGGATGCAAATGTACCTACGCGATCTTAAACCGGATAAATTTGAGGACCTGATAGCGATGAACGCGCTGTACCGTCCAGGACCGATAGAGTATATCCCCTTATTTATCAAGCGTAAACAGGGCATTGAACCCATAGCTTTTGACCTTGCGGATATGGAAGAATACTTGGGCGAAACTTACGGGGTTACCGTTTACCAAGAGCAGGTGATGCTTTTGTCGCAAAAATTAGCAGGCTTTAGTAAAGGTGATGCCGATGTTTTGCGAAAAGCAATGGGTAAAAAGCAGATTGAGGTACTGAACAAAATGGAAACCCAGTTTATGACGGGTGCTGCGGCTAAAGGGCATCCCAAGGATAAACTCACCAAAATATGGAACGACTGGAAAGCCTTTGCCCAGTATGCCTTTAATAAATCGCACTCTACTTGCTATGCTTTTGTGGCTTATCAAACTGCTTATTTAAAGGCCAACTATCCATCTGAATACATGGCAGCGGTTTTAAATAACCAGAACAACATGGAAAAGATCACCTTTTTTATGGAGGAATGCCGCAGAATGGGTATACAGGTTTTGGGGCCGGATGTCAATGAGTCGGACATGTCGTTCGCAGTTAATAAAAAGGGTCAAATACGTTTTGGCCTTACCGGTGTTAAAGGAGTCGGTGATAAAGCGGTTGAGAGTATAATTGAAGAACGCATTGAGCGCGGGCCATACAAATCGGTCTATGATTTTGCACAACGCTCAAATACCCGCAGCGTAAACCGTAAATCGTACGAAAACCTGGTTTACGGTGGTGCCTTTGATGAATTCGGATTAAACCGCGCTCAATTTTTTGCAAAAACTGAAAATGGTGTGTTAACCGGCATTGAACGCCTAACCAAGTATGCCAACGATTATCAGAATACCCAAAGCAGTTCGCAATCGTCTCTGTTTGGCGGATCGGTGGCTTCATACATTCCCGAACCAGCTATGCCCGAAGCCGAGGAATGGCCACTGATTGAAAAACTGAAATACGAAAAAGAAGTAATAGGCATTTATTTAACCGGGCACCCGCTTGATAATTATAAAGTTGAACTGGAAAGATTTTGTAATACGAATATCAGCGATCTTAAAATGATGCAGAAGGCACGCTCAGGCGAAGGCGGTGACGAGATCATGGCTGCTTTTAACCAATTGCGTAAACGGGGTGAAATTTGTATCGGCGGCTTGGTTTCAAACGTCCAGCATAAAATGACCAAAACCGGCAAACCTTTCGGCACATTTGTTTTGGAGGATTATAATGAATCGTACGAGTTTGCCCTGTTTGGTGATGATTATATAAAATTCCGGAATTTATTGGTTGGAGGATATTTTCTGCATTTAAAAGGTATCATTGAAGAAAAATTCAGGCAAAAGGATAACTGGGATATGAAAATATTGGCGATGAGCCTGCTTTCGGAGATGCGGGATAAACTCACCAAATCTTTAACCGTGTGCCTGGAACTGAATGCTTTGAATAGTCGCCTATTGGAAAACATACAAAGCCTGATCACTACCAACAATCAAAAGTACGATGTGAAAAATTGTACACTCCGCTTTATGATTAAGGACCGGGACGAAAACATGCTGGTTGAACTCCCCTCCAAAAATTTTAAAGTAAATCCAAGTGACGATTTAATGGAGGAGATATTCGGTTTAACTAATGTGCAGCCGGTGTTGAATTGATAAACTTACATTTCACTTTCGGCTAGTTCATCTTGCAATATTTTATATGGAATAAAAAGGAGTATTACAGCAACTGTCTGTACTATACTTTGTAGTATTGAAAAACATCCTTCTAATAAACTTGCTTTGAATATAGCTGACAATGCAATGATTTGTAGTAATATTCCAGGGATAAATAAAATCGCCCATGCCCATCTGATCCAATTATATCCTTTTCTTACTAAATAAGCCGATCCGATAAGCAAGGCAATTGAAAAAGATATTACTCCGCTATCTAAAACTGATTTCTGATCGTCTAATAAAAGGTAGCCTAATAAACCTAACAGAGCGGAAAGTCTAAACAAATTTGAAGATCTATAGGCGTTGGGATGTATATAATTTTCCATTTGGAATGATAAGGATATGCTAAACTAGGAAATACTTTTCAGTTAATAGCACAATATGTTATTTGTGAAATAATAAGTTTAAATTTGATAAACATTGATAGTTATGAGCACCGACGCTATAAGAGAAAAGTTGCACAATTTTATAGACACTGTCGATGATAAAAAAATTGAAGCAATATTTTCAATTTTTGAAGATCAATTAGGTGAACCATATAATTGGTGGGAAGATGATGAATTTGTTGCTGATTTAGAGCAACGCGTAAAAGATATTGAAACGGGCAAAGACAAGGGGGTGACTTGGGATGAAATAAAAATGAAGACTAAACTACGTCGTCATAATAAATGATGTATACGCTAATCTATTCTTCTAAAGCAGAAAAAGAGTTTTTGGAAGCGTATGACTATTACGAAGAGCGGCTGTTAGGCTTAGGCGACCGGTTCGTAAATTGTATTGAAAGTAAGGTGGAAAGTATTGTAAAAAACCCTTATGCTTACTCGATCAGACGCAAGAATTTGCACGAGTATTGGGTGAAAGAATTTCCTTTTTTAATAGTTTACCAAATTTTAGAAAAGGAAAACCTAATTGTTATCGCATCAGTCTTTCACACCAGCAGAAATCCAAAAAAGAAGTATCGAAAATAAACTAAAACAGATTATTTCATTAATATCTATCATTTTCAATCTTTCTTATTATTCGACGTGTGGATTTGAATTAGTTTTTTCAATATTTTTATCCCCTATAAACTTAACTATTCCATGAAAAAATTCATTGTCATAATTACCTGTCTGCTTGCCATGGCCTGCACAGATCATAAAAATGATAAACCGGGTGATGAGTTTATTGGGAATTGGACCGACGGCACATGGAGGCATTTCTCAATTGTTGCAACAAAAGGCGGTTATATTGTTACCGATATAAGCGAAGGCCATAAAAAGTTTTTTGCCACTTATGAACAAGAAATCAATGGATTAGCAGTGCAAACGCCAAAAAAACTCTCCATATTCAACTATGTTAAAGCCTCCGACGAAATTGTGGCCGGCATAGCTAATTTTCACCGGGAAAAATAAACCGTGCTTGGCGTGGGTATAGAAAATACGATGGACGAACCAAAATACCGGAGTGTGTTACCCTATTAAATCTTAAATTAATTGATTATCAGATACTTAAACCCGTTTATCCCCAAATTGTGTAAACCATGTTAACCCTATTTTTCCGTTTCCCGACTTTCCACCTTTTCTAACTCGCCTGACTTTTCTAACTTTCCCGACTTTCGCACTTTGCCAAAAAATACACAGCATAAAAATCCGAAATCGAAATTCCGACATCCGAAATCAAAAACTATCTTTGCCCTATTATGAGCAAATCAACCGACGAACTGTTTAAGAATGTTATTTCCCACGCTAAAGAATATGGCTTTGTTTTTCCTTCCAGTGAAATTTATGATGGCTTAAGTGCCGTTTACGACTATGGGCAATACGGCTCCGAGTTAAAAAACAACATCAAAACCTACTGGTGGAAAGCAATGGTGCAAATGCACGAGAACATTGTCGGCATTGATTCGGCCATTTTTATGCATCCGACAATATGGAAAGCAAGCGGTCACGTGGATGGCTTCAGCGATCCGATGATCGACAATAAAGTAACAAAAAAGCGTTATCGTGCTGATCAGTTACTTGAAGATAAGATAGCACGCTATGACCAGGACGGAGAAACTGACAAAGCCGAACAGCTTCAGGCAGAAATGGATACCGCTTTGAAAAACGACGACCTTCCTCGTTTAAGAGAACTAATAGTTGAACACGAAATTGCTGATCCTATTAGCAAGGACAAACCAGATTGGACGGAAGTACGCCAGTTTAACCTGATGTTCAGCACACAAATGGGCGCAATAGCCGATGATGCTGATGTAGTTTACCTGCGTCCTGAAACCGCACAGGGTATCTTTGTAAACTACCTGAATGTGCAAAAATCAGGCAGGATGAAAATTCCATTTGGTATCGCACAAATCGGTAAAGCGTTTCGTAACGAGGTAATTGCAAGGCAATTCATTATGCGCATGCGCGAGTTTGAGCAGATGGAAATGCAGTATTTTGTACGCCCCGGTACACAAAAGGAATGGTTTAACAAATGGAAGGAGACACGCCTTAAATGGCACCTTGCCCTGGGTACAAGTCCTGAAAAATACCGTTACCATGAACATACCAAACTGGCTCACTACGCTGACGCCGCTTTTGATATAGAGTTTGATTTCCCATTCGGCTTTAAAGAAGTGGAAGGCATCCACAGCCGCACCGATTTTGATTTAAGTCAGCATCAAAAGTTTTCGGGTAAAAAGATGCAGTATTTTGATCCTGAAGTTGATCCGGATACAAATAAGCCTTATGGCAATTACATTCCTTATGTAATTGAAACTTCTATCGGTTTAGACCGCATGTTTTTGCTGACCATGATCAACGCCTTTGTAGAAGAAGACTTAAGCACCGAAGAAAAACAGGATAGCCGCACCGTTTTAAGGCTGCACCCTTGTTTGGCACCAGTTAAAGCTGCTATTTTCCCGCTGATAAAGAAAGATGGCCTTCCCGAAAAAGCACGTGAAATTATGGACAGGCTAAAAGTTGATTTTAACTTGCAATACGAAGAAAAGGACGCTATAGGTAAACGCTACCGCCGCCAGGATGCGATTGGTACACCGTTTTGTATTACGGTTGATCACCAAACCCTCGAAGACAACACCGTAACCATCCGCCACCGCGATACCATGCAACAGGAACGTGTTAATGCTGACGATCTTGATAAGATAATCGGTGATTTGGTAAGCTGGAAGAATTTGCTGGGATAAGTCGTCTGAATCAGGATTGCTTTTATACATAGCAATCCTGATTCAGACACCTTTTCATCTATAAA
>DASXMZ010000178.1:0-6842 GCA_036495385.1 Mucilaginibacter sp.
TTACTTTAATTTTAACTATCATGATAGCACAAAAACCGATGTACTTGTAAGTCCTAAGCTAAACATTCAATATACAGCTAACGATCAAATTCAATTTTACTTAAAAACGGGCAAAGGCTTCCATTCAAATAACGCCATAACGGTAATTGGCAACAACGGCTTTGAGACTTTACCTGCAGCCTACGGTGTAGATCTTGGCTTGAACTGGAAACCCATACCGCATTTGTATGTAAATGCCGCTTTATGGTATCTATATCTTCAACAAGAATTTGTTTATACAGATGACGGGACGATTGAGCCCGGAGGAAAAACCACGCGCAAAGGGATTGATCTGTCGGCAAGGTATCAAATAGCTCCATGGCTTTTTGCCGATTTAAATATAAACCTGGCCCGTCCGCGGCTTGCAGACAGCGCTGCGGGGCATGGTTATCTTGCGCTGGCGCCAACTTTTACCAGTACCGGCGGGCTTGATTTTAAACTCAAAAACGGAATAAACGGAGGCCTGAGCTACCGATACATGCATAAGCGTCCCGGCAATAACACCTATACTTTAGTTGCCGATGGCTATTATGTTACCGATCTTAAAATAAACTATACAAAAAAACGCTATGAAGTAGGTGTAACTATTGAAAACTTGTTTAACACCAAATGGAATGAGTTTGAAGCCGAGGAGGTAAGCAAGCTAAAGGGTGAAACCGCACCGGTTGACCAGATGAGCTTTACACCGGGAACGCCATTTTTTGCAAAACTGAGGGTAGCTATATTTTTTTAACATATCTTCAATTTATGAAACAACTACGGACATTTATTTTATTGCTTGCAGTTCTAACTTCCTTTACGCATGCAAAAGCGCAGGTTAACATGCTCGATAAAGCAATAAACAAGGCAACTGACAGCTATCTGGGTATAAAAAACGCACTCGCCGCCAATGATGGTGTTGCCGCTGAAAATAACGCTAAGGAATTCCTTACGGTGTTAAATTCCGTGCCGGTAAATAGCATGACAGCTGATCAATCAAAGGTTTGGAAAAAATATATTGATCGGCTGCAGTTCGATGGCAGGCATATCAGCGAAGTGCCAAGGGTAGAACATCAAAAAGAACATTTTGCCAGCCTAACAAAAAATTGGCGTGCTGTTTTAGATGGGTTTAAGATGAATAAACCCGGTGTTTAATTGTCAGCGTACGTAAATAGAACCCATTTTTTGACTGGACTATTATTCTTTCCAAAATAAAGTTCCAGGATGGAAATGTTTCCATGAATGCCAGTATTCCTGGTAAGCTTGTATTTTATTTAGCCGGCTGCCTTTTAATGTACCGGCAGTGCTTAAGCCATCCCAATCCCATACGGAAGCAGTCTCCTGATCTGTAAGCGTACCTGCTGTGTCTATTTTAAAATGCAATGCTTTGCCATTTAGCGAGCTATTGAAAGCATGATAGGTAAGGCTGTCGTTTTCTATCGTAACTAACAACGGCGTATGATTTACCTGGTCATTTAACAGGCGTTTTTTAAGCAGGTGCCTCCAGTCGTAAGCTTTTGCCTGGCCGTTAACAATTACTCCCAACATCCAGCTTTTACGCACCAGTGAATCTTTATTTTTTAAAGTGCTGTCTTTATCAACGGTTTGCAGGCGATCATAATTTTTAAGATCGTTATAGTCGCTAACGTAATGCTGATCGGGCTGCAGAATAAGTGAACCCGGGTGTTTATCCAACCACGCACCCAGAGTTGATTGTTCATAGGGCAACTCCTGCAAATGCGATCCTTTTAACTTTCCTACGGCGGCATTCCCAGTGGCTTGATACCACCATGTTTTTGTGCCTTCATCTTCTATAATAGCATTGTAATGCCTCGCTCCTACCAGCCGGAAATCTTGCCGCATGCCGTTTATTATCGGGTTATAAACCCTTCCGGTGCGGCACATAGTACAATAAGTAACCAGCACTGGTTCATTGCCTACATTATCCTGCACCTTATGGTGATAACCGAGATAAACAATCGGGTATGCTTTAGCAACGCCATTGTTTTCCACGCCGATGATCACAAAGCTTTCAGGCACTTTATTGTGAACGGCATTCGCAAATTTTATGGTTTGCGGCTCTTCAAACATAGTTTCTGCCTTGTACTTAAAATCGGTAATATAAAAACTGCCGAGGCAAAGCGCCAGCACCGCCGCCTTTACAATTTTACCACGGGTTGTATTATTGGAGAAATATTTAACCAGGTACCAAATAATCAAAACGAGGCCTGCTATACGCAAAGGCATTACAATCTTTTCGAGATAGTAGGATGCCGTTATTGCGCTCAGACCCTGGCTGCCCGGGAAAGGCATCAACAGGTACGCGTGTATAAGGCCCGGTACTAAAAGCAGACAAATCCCAGCCCAGAAAAGTAACGATTTTGATTGTGTTTTCATTTGATTTCATTCAAATCGGCATATCTGTCCTTTGACGGCAGGTACCCGCTTGTTTTTAATATATTAGCCAGCCTATCGTAAAAAGCCGGATCAGTTGGGGTTACGCTTGCGAGGCCATCTACATACTTGTTGTACAAACAAAACAGTGCGGCAATTAAAACTGTGTCATGAATTTCGAGGTCTGTAGCTCCTTCGTGCTTTGCATTTTCCACCAATTCAACGCTAACAGTACGTGCGTCGGCCTGAACTCTCCGGGCTATTTCAAGCAGGAATTTCATTTTTTTGCTTACGGGTGCACGTTCGGAGTCGTGTTTCACCATTTCAGCGGTTACACGTTCACCTAAAATAGCGTCAGCAGCGGCGGTATGGGCAGCCGTACAAAATCCACATTGGTTACCTTGCGAAACTACCGTAGCAATAAGTTCTCTTTCTCCTTCCGTCAATGTCGACTCGCCACGCAACAATATTTGTGTAAGTTGCCTGATAGGTAAAGCAGTGTCCTGCCTATAGTTAAGCAATCCTGTGATGCCGGGTAAATTCTCATCTAATGGTATATGGGGCATAGTGCAATTAATTAAGGGGCTGATTGAGTTTATTTATAGTTTAATGAGTTTAACTAAACAATATAAGTTTAATCAGCTTTTAACGGTTTATATTGGCTTTAAATTTATTAAAAAAACATAGCGGAACAATAAAACACAGATTATTATTTATCCTATCAAAATGACGACATATGATATATTTGTATACTAACAATTATGCAAAAGCCAATTAAAACAGAAGATCAATATAATGAAGCATTAGCCAGGGTATATCATTTAATGCAGACAGAAATTATCGCGAATTCTTCAGAATCAGATGAACTCGAAGCGTTAAGTATGTTCGTTAAAGAATATGAAACTGAACATTATCCAATACCATCGGTGATTGAACGCCGGTAACTGCCGCTATTAAAATTTTATCCCCCAATTCAGGCTGTGTTATTTTACTTTGCCCTTACGGTGATGATAACATAGTAAACTACTTTTGCTTAATTAAATGAATGTTATGAAAGTTGAAATATGGTCGGATGTGATGTGTCCGTTTTGTTACATAGGCAAACGCAGATTTGAAGATGCTTTAGCGCATTTTGAACATAAAGATGACGTAGAAATTGAGTGGAAAAGTTTCCAGCTTAACCCTGATATGAAAACGAATCCTGATATAAGCATCAATCAATATTTGGCTGATGTAAAAGGATGGACGCTGGATTATACCCGTCAAATGAACGCACATGTAACGCAGATGGCTGCCGAAGCTGGTTTAACTTACAATTTTGATAAGGCAGTTGTTGCCAATAGCTTTAATGCACACAGGTTTAGCCACCTGGCCAAAAAACATGGTTTAGGTATAGAGGCCGAAGAGCAATTATTTAGGGCTTATTTTACAGAAGGCAAAAATATAGACAGCGAGGAGACGCTTATTAAATTAGGTGAGGAATTGGGGCTCGATCCAACCGAAATTAAGCAAACGCTGGATAGCGACGCTTATGCAAATGAAGTAAAACAGGATATTGCCGAAGCGCAGTATTTAGGTATACGTGGTGTTCCATTTTTTGTATTGAATAATAAATACGCGATCTCAGGGGCTCAGGCTGTACTGGTTTTTGAAGAGACGCTGGAAAATGCATTCAGTGAGTGGCAAAAAGAGAATCCAAAACCAAGATTCGAGGTAATTGAAGGCGAAAGCTGCGGGCCCGACGGGGACTGCTTATAAACAAATTGCGTATAGTTATTGCATAATGTTATAATTTGTTATAACTTTATACAATGAAATCAAGCATAAGAAAAATAGGGAATTCAAAAGGCATCATTCTTCCTCAAAGTTTTCTAAAGGAATGCTTTATCGAAGATGAGGTCTGCATCGAAGTAAAAGATAATCATATCATTATCAGCGCGCCCGATGATGTTAAACGAAAAAACTGGGAACAGGCGTTTAAAGAAATGGCGGCAAATGGAGACGATCAATTAATCATTCCAGATGTATTTAATGATGAAGAAATTACCGACTGGAAATGGTAATAAAGCAATATGCCATTCACTGGATAAACCTTGACCCAACAACCGGAAGTGAAGTAAGCAAAACGCGGCCTTGTGTTATTATTTCACCTGATGAAATGAACCAGTATTTACGAACTGTAATAATTGCGCCATTAACTCATACACTTAAAGTTTATCCTTCGAGAGTAATTTGCGATATTAATGGAGAAAAAGGATCGGTTATGCTTGATCAAATTAGAACAGTTGACAAAACGCGAATTGGTTCGACTTTGGCTAAATTAAGTTTTAAGGAAATTTCAGAGATAAAATCTGTTATCAATAAAATGCTTTGTTAGTATCAAAAAGCAATATGTTTCATCAATTAAATATAAACAGTTTTTTTGTATAAATTTACTTAGTGTAAAATATACACTTATGAACAACAAGGCAATGGATACCACAGTCAGCCCGAAAACCATAAGCAGAACAACGCTCCGTATTGCTGTAGGTGTATTTTTTTTTATGGCAGGGTTATGTTTTGCCAGCTGGACATCCCGTATTGCCACAATCCAGCAAAAAATGGGGCTTTCGGAGGCTGGTTTGGGTGCAGTGCTATTTTCTTTGCCTATCGGCCTGATGTGTTCGTTACCATTTTCAGGTTGGATCATCACCAAAGTCGGTAGCAAAAGGTTGTTGATCACTACCATCCTGCTTTATGTTATTGCATTAACGGGGCTTGGATTGGCGCAAAATACCTTTCAACTGGTAATTTGCCTGGCATGTTATGGTTTTTTAGGTAATGCCGTTAATATATCCGTTAATACGCAAGCTGTAGCCGCGGAACGGCTTTACGACAAACCAATAATGGCGTCATTTCATGGCCTATGGAGCATAGGGGGGTTCGCCGGCGGCGCTGTCGGAGCCTTTATGATTGCGCAACGAATTGATCCTTTTCATCACTATCTAGTTACTCTCACAATACTCGTCATTGGGGTGTTTATCGCCTCACGTTATCTTAACGATGATTATCACGCATCTAAAAATGATATCCCCACGCCGATGTCATTACGCGAAAGGCTTAGCTTGATGTTACCCCTGCTAACCCTGGGCACAATAGCGTTTTGTTCCATGATTTGCGAAGGTGCAATGTTTGACTGGAGCACTGTTTACTTTAAAAAAATAGTGGCGGCACCTATAGAATTGCAGGGCCTGGGTTTTACAGCTTTTATGTTTACAATGGCCGGCGGCCGGTTTATTGCCGATTTTTTTGTTCATCGCTTTGGCTTAAAGCGCACGCTGCAGGTTAGTGGCTTGTTGACAGCTACCGGTCTGTTAGTTGCAGTAGTTTTTCCTCATATTTATACTGCGATAGCAGGCTTTATGCTGGTTGGAGCCGGTGTGTCGTCAATTGTGCCTATGGTTTACAGTGCCAGCGGTAAATCAACAACCATGTCGCCAGGTGTAGCGCTTACCGCTGTGTCCACAATAGGCTTTGTAGGCTTCTTGATCGGACCACCGATAATTGGTTTCATAGCGGGCGTGGCTACTTTAAGGGCATCTTTTGTTTTTATCGCTTTTATGGGCACTTGTGTGGTAATACTGTCGACACGGGCCAAACTTGACCGCTGATTCTTTTGATTTTTGGATTCTGTTGATTTCGGGAACTGAAATTGATATCAGGCTTTAGTCTTTTCAACCTTAGCTAACTTCCCAATTGTCAAGCCTTGTACAATAATTGAAAACACCACTATCATATAAGTAATCAAAACAAATTCGTCGCGGTGTAAGGCCCGGGGCAGCGAAAGCGCTAATGCAACTGAAATACCACCCCTCAGGCCACCCCATGTCAATATCATCACAGCATTCTTTTCAAATTTTATCCACAATCGCAAAAACATAACCGGGAATGATACCGAAAGGTATCGCGCAAACAATACCATCATAATCATGACTACACCGATGATCATGATTGTTGGGTGAACCTTTATCACCAGCATTTCCAAACCTATCAGCAAAAACAAAATGGCGTTAAATATTTCGTCCGTAAGGTCCCAGAACTTTCCGAGGTAATCGCGTGAAACAGCCGACATACCGGTTTTTTTACCTTTGGTCCCAATTATAATGCCCGCCATAATAATTGCAAGCGGCCCCGATAAATGAAGCTCATCCGCCAACGAATATCCGCTCATCACCACGGTAAGCGTTATCAGCACTTCAACCCTGTAATTGTCTATCGATTTAATCAAAAAATAGGCAACATAGCCCATCGCACACCCAAATAAAACTCCGCCACCTGCCTCTCTTAAAAAAAGTATCGCAGTCCCGGTAAAAGAGAATTTATTTGTTCCGTTTATCGCTACTTCCAGTATCGTCAGGAAAACCACAACTCCCACTCCGTCATTAAAAAGC
>DASXMZ010000179.1:0-5093 GCA_036495385.1 Mucilaginibacter sp.
CTTTTTCGGACTTTGCGGTTTCATTTGTTGTTGTGCCACGGGGTTGGGCCTTGCTGTAATCAGGCGTCCCATCCTGGCTTTTTACCTTAAAATTACTGTCCTCAGGGTGTTCTTCTGCTGGTTCGGTAACTGCAAGATATGCATTTGAATGGCCTGCATATCGTGACGGGTTGTTTTTATCATCACCTGAAGGGGTAAGGTTGTTTTTGCCAAAACTGCCGCCGCCCATGCCTTTACCTTCCATAACCGGCTTATTTTTATCGTGACTGTTAATAAACAAACTCCGCTCGAGGTCCTTTTCCCGGACGTTATGCTTGTCATCCACCCTGTAACCATAAGGCTGTTGATATTTTTCTTGTTTTGAATGATTATCCTGATCATCCATAAATACCTCATCTTTTAATTCCATGCCCATACGCTTTGATCTGTAAATTATAATACTTCATTTTTTAGAATTGTTTTCTTTTTGTTGAGAATAAGTTGGTTCATGGTTCATAGCTGATAGTTCATGGAAAAACATTAAAAAACCATGAACTATCAGCTATGAACCATTAGCTAAAAAACTTACTTTTACCCCCGACCAATTATTAAAAATGAACAAAGTAGTTAATGGCGCTGACGAAGCCATCAAAGACATTGAAGATGGTATGACTTTAATGCTTGGCGGTTTTGGACTGTGCGGGATTCCCGAAAATTGTATTGCGGCTTTGGTAAAAAAAGGCGTAAAAGGTATTACCTGTATATCGAATAATGCCGGTGTGGACGATTTTGGTATCGGCCTTTTACTTAAAGCAAGACAGGTTAAAAAAATGATCGCTAGTTATGTTGGTGAAAACGCCGAATTTGAGCGACAATTGCTTAGCGGCGAACTGGAAGTTGAGCTGGTACCCCAGGGCACTTTAGCAACCCGTTGTATGGCTGCGGGGTATGGCATGCCGGCTATATTTACCCCTGCCGGTATCGGTACCGAAGTAGCTGAAGGCAAGGAAGTCAGAAATTTTAATGGCAAGGATTATTTGATGGAAATGGCTTTTAATGCTGATTTTGCAATTGTAAAGGCGTGGAAGGGCGATACACTTGGTAATTTGGTATATCGTGCCACGGCCCGCAATTTTAATCCTGTTATGGCCACGGCCGGAAAAGTTACTATTGCTGAGGTAGAGGAACTGGTTGAACCAGGTGAACTTGACCCCGATCATATCCATACACCAGGCATTTACGTGCACAGGATTTTTCAGGGTGTGAATTATGAAAAGAGAATTGAACAAAGGACGACGAGAAAGATTTAAAAATTTGAAAATTTGAAAATTTGAAGATTTGAAAATTGAGAGGCTTGTCAATTTGGAAATTAGAAATTTAACTAAAGAAATATGCAATTGATAAATGAGAGATGATAAGGAAAACCTGATTGTAAAATTAACCTTTGAGTTTGCATTAAATATAATAGAATTTTCTGAACGTTTGGAAGGTGAAAAGAAATATGTTTTTGCCAAACAAATACTTAGATCAGGTACTTCAATTGGTGCAAATGTCCGCGAAGCACAAAATGCAGAAAGTAAGAGCGATTTTATACATAAGCTAAAAATCGCTGCCAAAGAAGCAGATGAAACAGAATATTTTTTGCTGCTTTGCCAGGCTTCAAAAAATTATCCCATCGATGAATTATTAAATGAAAAGCTTAAGGTGATAATCAGAATTCTGTCGAAAATTATAGCGAGCTCAAAAAACTAAGATGATTCGAATTTTCAAATTTTCAAATCTTCAAATTCTCAAATTAATATTATGCTTGATAAAATCGGAATTGCAAAACGCATTGCGAAAGAAATAAAAGATGGTTATTACGTTAACCTTGGTATAGGTATTCCAACCCTGGTGGCAAATTACATTCCGCAAAATATCGATGTGATACTGCAATCAGAAAATGGGTTGCTGGGCATGGGGCCGTTTCCTTTTGAAGGTGATGAGGATGCGGATTTGATAAATGCCGGTAAACAAACCATCACTATGTTGCCCGGTTCGGCCGTGTTTGACTCTGCCCTGAGTTTTGGCATGATCTGCGCAAAAAAAGTAAACCTGACGATTCTTGGCGCGATGGAGGTATCGGAAAACGGTGATATAGCCAACTGGAAAATACCGGGCAAAATGGTAAAAGGCATGGGCGGTGCGATGGACCTGGTAGCTTCCGCCGAAAATATTATTGTAGCCATGCAGCATGTTAACAAAGCCGGTGAATCAAAACTATTACCAAAATGCTCGCTGCCCTTAACCGGCATAAACTGCGTTAAAAAAATTGTAACTGAGTTGGCAGTTCTTGATGTATTACCGGGCGGTGGTTTTAAACTATTGGAGCGCGCTCCCGGCGTTACCGTTGAAGAAATAAAAAATGCTACCGCCGGGAAATTAATTATAGAAGGGGAGGTGCCGGAGATGAAAATTGATTAAATTTACTTTTTTTAACATTAGCAAAATGAAACCTGTCTTATTCACAATTTTAATTGTTTTTTTCTTCTCTTGCTCCGATAATAAATATAAAGCAGATATAGAGTCGAATAATCGCCAACTTTCAAAATCTATCGAGGCGGGAATGAAAATAGACACAACACAAATGTTCCCCAAATATAAAAAGACAAGTAATTGGTCGTCTATAAGCGATTATTATGGCGTATATAGATTTTCAAAAGATATTATCGGGTTGGGGTTTGATATGGATATGGGCGACGGAAATGATATACCACCACTTGATTCACTTTTTAAAAACGGGATCGCGGACACCGACAGCTTAGACAGAAAATCAATATTAGACAAAAAAGGAGTTTACAATATTATTTATTCTGAAAAACTATCTCAATCAATCTTGAATAATGATACCTCGAGACAATTTTATATTTATTGTACTAAAGGGTTAACAACGGCAAAAATTGACAAAGTTTTATATGGTACAACAGACTGCAGCTATGTACTAATAATGAAACTTTCAACTATTGATACTAACAAATATGGTCAACCAGTTATAGCCAGCAAGAAGCGATATGACTTATCATATCAGGGTGATCCATATTTACAAAAGGGGGTGGAGAATTACCAAGACGTGTGGAACAAAAAATCAGATTACAAAGACAGTGTTATAGCAAAACAATTTGCATCCAATACAACGCTTTTTTTTGCCTATTCTGACGATTTTAATTGGTTTGAAAGTAAAAACAAATCAAAAAGCCTTTTTCCATTAAGGATGATTTTTAGATCATCCGGAAAATCTGCAAAACTTGAATGGGTAAATGGTTTGGACTTGTTTGGAGTAGGTTGCGATTAAAAAAGTTTTTCTTTCAATCTTTTAGATATCGCTCCCGTTACACAAATAATATCCTCCGCCTCATGAGTATTGTTGGTTATTACCTGGTCGCATTCATCCCTGAAGGGTAGCAAAAATTCATTATAAGCCGGTGTAACATGGTTTATCCATCTGTACATCACGTCATCATGCGAATAGCCGCGTTCAATCAAATCACGTTTCAAGCGACGTTGGAGGGCAATATTGTCATCGGCTTCGATGAAGATTTTAAGATCGAGTAGCCGGGCGATCTCCCTGAAATGAAGAATGAACAATCCCTCTACTATTATTATCGGCGCCGGTTTAATTTCCAGCATTTTTGGTACAACGTCGGGGTTGTTAAACGTGTACTCCTTTTTGTATAAGGTTTCCCCGCTTATTAATTTACTGATGTCTTCCTGAAAATGCTCACGATCGACAGTTGTGGGCAAATCAAAATTGTATAGCCGAATTTCGTCGGGTGTCATGTTATGGGCGACCGGAAAATAATAGTCATCCTGCGAAACAAGGCACACTTCGTCTTTGGTGAAATGCTCCAGAAAACACTTTAAAAAAAAAGTTTTTCCCGAACCGCTTCCGCCGGCAATACCAATAACAAAAGGTTTATTCATTCGGACTTCCGTAACTGATGTTTACATGAAAACGCTTATCCAAAGCGCCCAATGAGTCGGCAACATTTTTTGTCATTACAATAATAACATCTTTTGTTTGCTCATTATCTGTAAAACGGCCGACTACTTTTGCAAAGGTAGTACGGTTTGTCATAGGATTTGTAATTTTTATAACTGTGCCGATAAGGGCTGTGCGGTGAAGCACCAACTTTTTATTTGGGTCGAGGCTGGAATCATCTATCCAGGTAGCCACTCCTTTTTCTGTTTTTTCGTATAAGCCGAAACGGTTCTTTTCAAAACGGCGTTCTGCAGCGCTATCCCTTATTGAAGTAGTCATTAAGGTTGTTGAATCACGCTTTGCTGTCGTCTGTGTGTCGTTATGCGCAATAACCGGTGCAGGTGGTAGTGGCGATTCATGATAGCCCACTCTTACCATTAAAATCTCGCCGGGAATAACTGTTGTTGAGGTCAAATTATTTAGTTTGGTAATATCTTCGACAGTTGTGTTAAAACGTTTGGATATGGAATACAGTGTTTCACCAGCAGACACTTTATATTGGGTTGGAGTGATAGTACTCTCAGGCGCTGGTTGTTGAACTGCCTGCACAGGAGGCTGTTGTACATTTGCAGCGACAGGTTTTTCAGGAGCAGGGTTGGATGTGTAATCTTCAGTGTTTTTATGTTTATGTTTTTTTGCGGCGCTCGCCTCTTCAGCTTCCCGCTCCAACCTTGCATTTTTCTCCTTTTTAGTTTCTGATTTTTTAAAGGGGCGGTCAGTGGGCACTTTAACAATGGCGCCAATGGTTAACGTTTCTTTTTTAGTGTCGTTATATTTCATTATAGTCTTTGGCGATACATCATAACGCCTTCCGATAGATGAATAGGTATCCTTAGGTTTAACCTTAAAAAGAATCACTTTTTTTCCGTCATCGTTTTTTACGCCTACGGAGTCGGACAATATGGGTTTGGCAAAAAGGGAGATATTGATAGAGAGGAATGATACAACAATTAGCAAACTTTTAAATTTCATAATAAACTTTAAATCAACAATTTACAGGGTCAAAACTTTTAATTCCGATTTGTTTTTTATATAGATCAGACGGTTTTTATGCAATATAAACGCCTCCGGCTGCATTTTTTGTATGTTATTATTC
>DASXMZ010000180.1:0-11557 GCA_036495385.1 Mucilaginibacter sp.
CATAGCCTGAACGGTTGATAAATACCCCCTGTACGGATCATTTTCATAAACCTGGTGTTTCCCATGATCATAATATATTTCAGCCAATGCGCCCAGGCCATTTATGTTTTGCTTGCCGCCGGTAAACGTAATTTGAAGAAAATGAACATTATTGATATTATCCTTATCGTCTCTTATCGTATTTCTGTATACCAAGGCCTCGCCGTCAATGTTGTTGATAACCATATCCATTGCACCATCGTTGTCCAAATCCACATATACTGCCCCGTTCGAAAAAGTAGGGATACTTAGTCCCCAGGCTTTGCTTACATCTTCAAACGTCAAATCGCCTTTATTTTCAAAAGCGTAGTTAGGCAATTTAACTTCCGGGATCTGTTCCAGTACCTTCTCTTTTGAAGCAAAAGCATATGGGCTTTGTCGGTAGATCATGAAATCATGATCCGATACATCTTTCCGAAAACCATTGGTTATTACAATATCCCGGAAACCGTCGTTATTAAAATCGGTGACAAGGGGCGTCCAGCTCCAATCCGTTTGGGATATTCCGCTTAAAAAGCCGATTTCACTGAAGGCCGGGCTACCTATGCGGCCCTCCTGACCAAGTCTTGGCCCCTGGTTAAGCTGTAATGTATTGCGCACATATTGGTATTGGCTGCTAAAACGCTCAAAACTTTGATAGGTTTGATAACTGTTAGGCCCCATCATCATTTTTTTTCGGTAGTTATCCGGCGGGTTCATATCCAGTTCTACTACATCAGGTAGTCCATCATTGTTAATATCAATAACGTCCTGGCCCATGGAATTCAATGAGGTATGTTTAAAATATTCCTTTGACCGGTCGGTAAAGGTTCCGTCGTGGTTATTAATATACAAAATGTTATTGGAAATGAAATCGTTGGACACGTATATGTCCTTCCAGCCGTCCCCGTTAAAATCTACGGTGGTTGCTGCATGCCCATAACCACTTAGGTTAATGCCTGCCTCCTTCGAAACATCATGAAATACAGGGTGATGTAAAGTGCTGTCCCAATCGTTCCGGTATAATTTCCCCGTAATATATTCCGGGCTCTGACGGTTACTCGCTGGTCCAAAAATACTTGGATTGTAACTTGCATTTGCATTATTAACCGTAAGATACATGTCCAGGTCCCCGTCATTATCGTAATCAAAAAAACTGGCCATTGTTGATTCGGTGCCCGCGTCCAAACCATACTCTTTGGCCATATCCTTAAAATGTGGGATACCGTCTTTGTCAACACCCTGGTTGATATAAAGATAATTACGCCTTTTCAGTGAATCTTTTAAGAGTGTGTTGCAAACATAAATATCTGGCAAACCGTCATTATTAATATCAACTATCGCAACGCCGCGGCTCCATCTTCCAATGCCGCCGACACCGGCTTTATCGGTAATATCTTCAAACTCAAAATTTCCCTTGTTTAGGTATAACCGGCTGGGTACCATATTGCCTGTAAAAAAGATATCCGGTAAACCATCATTATTAAAATCGCCTATTCCAACACCACCACCGTTATAAATATTTACAACGTCTAAAGGGTTCATCGAGTCAGATTCTGTTATTTGATTATTGAAATGAATGCCCGAATGGGAAGAGGAAATCTGTTGAAAAAGAGTTGGTTTTTTGCAGGAAAAAAAACATGATGTACATAATAAAAAAATTATTCCGGTTCGTTTTTTCATTCTAATTAATAGGATGTTCAATATGTAAAAGCTAAAAATTTGCAGAGCAATTTACGGTTTTTTATGGGAATATCCCCTCGCTATTTGTTGGATTTTCCCTATAAAATCGCCTTTTTTTAGGTATATTTACGGATACCATAAAGAAAAAAAACCTACATTTTTTTAAAATGAAAAAAGCTTCCCTGCAGACGACAATTTCCTATAAACTTTTTACCATCTAAATGAAAAAAATCATAGTTATATCAACCATTTTATTAACCATAATTATTATTTTTTATTTTAAGTCCGAAGGCAACAAATCAATTGATCCACGGGGCGATTTATATGCCGGGTCATTAACATGTATTAAGTGCCACCGCGAATTATATAAATCCTACCTGCATACTGCTCATTATATAGCGTCCATTCCTGCTGGCGTTAACACCATTCATGGTAGTTTTATTAAAAATTTTAACGAATTTGATATCAGTCCATCTCAAAAAATAGTAATGGAAAAGCGTGATGGCGGCATGTTCCAAACCTATTATTTAAATGGAAAGATGGTAGAGAGCCGCCGTTTTGACATTGTTTTAGGTGGTATAAAAGGCGAGAGCTACCTGTACTGGAAAGGTAACGGGCTTTATCAGTTGCCTGTTTCTTATTTTTCAAAGAAAAATCAATGGCTAATAAGCCCGGGATACGCTCCGGGCCAGGTTGATTTTAATCGCATAATAAAAATGCGTTGCCTTGAGTGCCATGCCTCCAATATTAATGATGCGCCCGGCGAAACACAGGCGTTAAATGGTCCGGAGCAATTTCTCAAAAGTTCACTGGTGTATAGCATTGATTGTGAACGATGTCATGGACCCGCCGCACAACATGTTGATTTTCAAACTAAAAACCCACAGGAAAAAACAGCACATTTTATAATGACATACGCATCCTTACCGAGAAATCGAAAATTGGACATGTGTGCGGTATGTCACTCCGGAAATAAAAGTGAAATGATCCGGTCAACTTTTTACTTCGTACCCGGAGATACACTCGCAAAATTTAAACTACCAAGTTTTTACAGAACCGTTAGCGACTCAAGCCATTTGGATGTACATGGCAACCAGCTACAGCTACTCCAAAGCAGTAAATGTTTTATTAAAAGCAAAATGGATTGCGCAACATGTCACGATATTCATCAAAATCAACGGGGTAATACTGCTTTGTTCACGCAAAAATGCCTCACCTGCCATAGTACCGTTAATCATAATTATTGTAAAATGGCGAATACATTAAATGGCGCGCTTATAAAATCAAACTGTATACAGTGCCACATGCCTGCTTTAACTACCAGGGCAATAATATCCCCCAATATGGATAAAACATTTTCAGCCGACATAGCTGTTCATACCCATCATATTGCCATATACCCGCATGAAGTTAAAAAAATATTGGGCATAGTCACTAAATAAAGTCCTTCTGCCGTACTTTATCAGTGAGCAACTTTACCAAAAAAATAATTTACCCCAACCTGGAACGATGTTAAACTTGTAGTATAAACAAGAGAGTTTGTTATTTGGGCACCAGGGAAATAGGCTCCATAAATTTCGAATCTTTTATTTAACACTGCGCCGGCCTTGAATTGAAAAGTAGAATAATTATCTTTAAGATCATCAGGGGGGCTGCCCTTTTTTGAAGTGGAACTTATAGGGTTTCCGTTTTGGTATACGGTGCTTATATAGGTGGCCTGGTATGATACAAGATTTACTGAATACCCCAAATCCACAAAAACTTTAAGCAAGTCGGCATTATAAATATTGTATATAAGTTGCGGGGTTATAAATATTACATTTTGTTTTAGGTTTAGGGACCCTACAGTAGGCTCCGCTATATTGTAAAGCGGGTTGGGCAACGCATTAATACTGTAGTTATTTACCGCATAACACAATTCCGCTCTGAAGATTAAATGGCCGACGTCGGGATTTGCAAACACATCAACACCAATGGCTATTTTTGGCGAAGATGATGTAGATGGCGAAGCGAAATAATAAGGTCCATTAGCAGAATATTTTAAAGTGCTTGAAATAAAAGCACCGCCGGCAAAAAACCTTACCGGAGGATTACCAGTGGATTTTAAAATACCCTGTGCTTCAACATTACCATTAATTTCGGCTGCCACCGATATTAAGTCTTCTTCAGTGTAGTTAGAACGCAGAATTTGCTGGGTTAATTTATCTGATCCCTGCTTATATTTTTCGGTTACTTGAGTCAACTGATCGCGGAAGGTGTTTTTAGTAATTATGCTGTTAGCATTACCGGGATTCTCATATACGCCATAAATTAATTCACGGGGCACGTCCACGTTGCCCTCCTTTATATAAAACCGGTTTTTAATACCGTCTTTATAAGCGTAAAGCATAATGTTTTTCCCTTTTTGCAGTACTTTTAAAAATACAGTATCGTTTAGCGAAGCGGTATCAACAAGAGCTGGCGGCGACGATATATCAATTGGATTTAAACTTATATTGACCGTGAATTTCTGGTAGCCCGTTATACCTTCAATTTCAAAATAATTCATATCCCGCGAGCCGAACTGCGTGGCCTTATCACCCAAAGCCGTTTTAAAATTGATGTTTTTAGGATTACGTCCCCATTCTTTAAAATCAATATAGCCGTGGAGGGTGTCGCCTTTAAGCGATATCACATATCCTTTCTTATAATTGGATTGTGCGATTGATAACAAGGGTAGTAATAATAATGCAGCCAGGTAATATTTTCTCATGATAAGGTTTATTTTCAGTAACAAATATACTCTTTAGCACGACAAAAAAAAGCCGCCTCTAATGAGGCAGCCTTTTATCAACAATTAAACAACTAATTTTAGTAACCAGGGTTTTGTTTTAAGTTTGGATTAAGCCCAATATCTGACTGCGGAATAGGCAATATATCACGGTTCACCGGCAGATCGTTGTACGTAACGCCATGATTAGCCGGGTTGGCTGTGTTCGGATCATGGGTCGGTCCATACGGAAAGTTTATAAAGCTCGTATTGGTATTCGGCGGATAACCAGGCCCGGTATTCCAATTATGAAGAATCTGCTGGTCATAAGGTGTGGTACCATTCAAACCGGCTCTCCGCAGCAGATACATCAGTGAATATTCCCCGCTAAGTTCATGACGGTATTCGCTGAATACCATATTCATCAAATCAGCTGGAAAATTAAAAGCAGGAGCAGGTACGGGATTGCCAAGGGCATCCGCCTGAGGCAACCAGCCATCCTGCCATGTAGCAGGAATTGCACCATTAAATGCCCTGCTTCTAACTGTATTAATGTCTGCCATTGCTTGCGCGCTCATACCAAGGCGAGCTTCACATTCTGCCTTTGATAGTAAAACTTCTGCATAGCGCATTAATACCTGGTTCTGACTTCCAAAAAGTGCCTGCGGACCTGATCCGCCGGTAAGGCTTGCATCTCTCCATTTTTTTGAGCAGCAGAATCCCGAACGTGGTGTTCCATCTGTTCCATACCACGGATAGGTAAGTGTTCCATTAGTATTGATGATATTACCAGCACCATCGGTATACCTGTTTTTATCAGAAATATCGGTTGTTGGATTTGCCAGGTAAGCAGCGTAACCACCCTGTACATTCGGATAGCCTTTTATACCGCCCCATTTGGCAATAATGCCGGGGCTTATATTTGGATCGCCGGGGCCTATAATAGTAGCTAATTTACGTGTGTCGCCTGCTTGATAAGAATAATAAAGTGCCGGGCTTCCATAATCATAACCTTCGCCGGTTATTTCAGAAGGCCAGCTAAAACTATCTATCCAACCCAGTTCGCCACCTGGTGGCTGCCAGCTGTCGCCCCAGCTTTGGTTCCCACCGGTCAAATCAAACTGAATTTCAAAAACAGACTCATCATTGTTTTGATTATTGAATTCATTCTCGTTGAGATATGGTGTTATCAGGTGGTAGTTATTTGTCAGTTCGGGATTGTTGAAAGCAGCTAACGCGGCGGTGTAATTTCCTAACCACATTTCTGCGGAGCCCTCGTAAGCATAAGCAGCCCCTTTTGTAGCTCTTCCCAGGTCGGCGGAGGCCAGAGCAGTTTTAGATGTCAGCAAAGTTTCCGCCTGTTTCATATCAGCCACTACCTGTTGAAAACACTGGGTTTGGGTACTCCTTGGGGTTAAACCGTTTGTTTGCGCACTTAATTCTAACGGAACACCGCCGAAAGCACCTGTCAGGTAATAATACATTGAACCCCTCAGAAAGAGGGTTTCGCCTGTTAAACGGTCGGCCAAAGCAGGGGTAAGTACCCCGCTAGCTTTTGCCTGGGCTATTATTGGAAGCGCGACATTTGCCCTGGATATACCTAAATATAATCCATCCCAATAATCAATAAGCGCACCAAAAGTAGATGGAATGGTATAATTATTCCAGGCAATGTCGTTGCCATTATTAAACCAATCATGAGTAAGGAAGTTCGCATAATACCAAAGCGACTTCTTTAAAAGGTTACTGTTCTGATAAGTATCATAAATGGCGTTTACCAGGGCTATAACATTCGCTGAGTTGGTAAAAGTGGCTTGTGCCGAGGCTCCAAACGTATTGGTCTGGTTCAAAAAGCTCTTTTTACAGCTGAGCGGCGTTAGTAACGCCGCGAAAAGGGCTATGAGAGCGATGGATAACTTATTAATTTTCATATCTTTAATATTTTATATTTTCCTTTATTACAACGTTACATTTAAACCGATTGTATAAAATTTGGATGACGGATAAACACCCGTATCTACACCATTTTGGGTTGCATTACCGCCCTGTACCCCTATTTCAGGATCAAGACCTGTGTAACTTGTAATAGTGAACAGGTTTTGTGCAGAAACATATACCCTTACCTTGGTCACAGATATCTTCCTTGTTAAATCGGTAGGTAATGTATATCCTACTGCAAGATTTTTCAGCTTCAGGAAACTGCCATTTTGAATGTACGCGCTTGATGCGACGTTACTGCCAATAACATCGTCGTTAGTGGTAATCCTGGCGTAGGTATTCGAATGGTTGGATGGCGTCCATGCGTTTTGTAAATAATTTTCGCTAATATTTTCGATCCCGACAAAGCTGCGGTTCTGGAAACTTTCCAATTGACTTTCCTGGAAGTTAAATATTTTATTTCCATAAACACCGTAAAAGTAAGCGTTAAAATCCCAGGCTTTATAGGTCGCATCCATGGTAAAGCCGCCGAAAAATTTGGGGATCGGGCTTCCAAGGCTTACCTGATCGTTTGCATTTACAGTACCGTCGCCATTCACGTCGGCAAAGTAACGGTCGCCCGGCTGGGTAACGGTCTGTTGGTAAGCCGCAAAACCCTTGGCTTTGGCATTAGCATTTAAAGCATCAATTTGAGCTTGGGTCTGAAAAATGCCCAATGATTTATACCCATAAAATTCACCCACCGGCTGCCCTACATGGGTTTCAGAAAAAGTAGCCCAGCCATCTGCCGGTACATTAAGGCCGCCGAAGTTTTGCACAAAGTCTGTTCCAGAAGTTATACTGGTGAGCTTATTTTGAAGTGTTGAAAGCGTTAAACCCAAACCGTACCTAAAGTCTTGGTTTGCTGTATGATTGTAGTTTACCGAAAATTCAAGGCCTTTATTCTCCATGCTGCCTATATTACGGGTTAAATAGGCATAACCGGTTTGGATAGGCGCGGCAAGGGTTAACAGGAAATCTTTTGATTTTCTGTCATAATAATCTGTGGTAAAGGTAAGGTCGCCATGTAAAAATGATGCGTCCAAACCTATATCAGCCTGGGTGTCGGTTTCCCATTTCAGCTTATCATTTTCAGGTTGTAACGCTGCAATACCGTTCTGGTAGATTTTATTGAATGGATAACCAAGGTTATCGTTCTGCGTCTGCGGTGGCGGATCCTGGCCAGGATTATAAGATGCCGGACGATTTCCAACAAATAACGCCTCGTTCTGGAACGGGTTTATAGGGCCCTGGTTACCGGTTTCACCATAACTGGCCCTTATTTTCAGGTTACTCAACCAGTTAACATCTTTCAGGAACGATTCCTCTTTAGCTTTCCAGGCTATGGCGCCTGAAGGAAATGTGCCATATTGATTTTGGGTTGGGAATTTAGATGATCCGTCCCTTCTTACCGTACCTGTTATAAAGTACCTGTTTGCGTAATTATAACCCAACCTTCCAAATACCGATGATAAGGAGGTAATATTTTGGCCGTTGCCGGTGTTAGAACCCGGTGGACTGTTGGCATTAAGCTGCAACTGGCTTACTTGCGATAAATCCTGGATGACACCATTAGGAGGAATACCAGAGCCGCCCATACCATTCCAGAACGTTTTCTGCGCAGAAAAACCGCCGACAAAATCTATCGTGTGTTTGCCAAAAGTTTTGTCGTACGATAGGGTATTTTCCCACAACCAGTCGAAGGTTTGATTTATATTCTGGCTATAAAACCCGGGTTGAATCCTGCCCTGGTTAGGATATTGCTGGGATGCCCTAAGATCCTCCGGCTGATCATAGATACTCGAAAAGAAATTCGCATTTACGCCGCCATTAGTCTTAAATTTAAGCCCCGGAAGTAAGGTAAATTCCAGGAAAGAATTGGCCAGTATAAAATTGTTCAACGGGTAACTATGATTAGTTTCAATCGAGTAAACAGGGTTGCCATAACTCAATATCTGGGTATAAACCGGGTTAAAATAACCATAATTACCATTACCATCCTTTACCAGGTTAGTCAGTTTGTTACCGTAATCAAGGCTTGGGGGCAATTCGGTTAATTGAATTAAACCTCCGCCATTTTGAAGCTGGCCACCGAATCCATTATTCGATTGCTGGTAAGTGTATTTAACGGCCGTTGACGATTTGAGCCATTTGTTAGGCGCGTAATCCAGGTTAACACCCAGGGCAACCCTTTTAAAATAAGAATCTAATACGATACCGCTTTGGTCATAGTATGCCAGCGAAGCCGCAGCCTGAAGTTTATCATTGCCGCCGCGAAACGCTAAGCTGTAGCTTTGTGTTAACCCGGTACCATAAACCTCATTTTGCCAGTCGATATTGTGGAGGGCCGATGGATTTGCGTATCCGGGGAACGTAACGAAAGTAGTACCGGGCACAGCAGCCATCTGGTTGGTCAGGGTAGCGAATTGTTCCGCGTTTAATACATTATACTCTTTTGGCTTGCTTTGAAAAGCATTGTACGCATCTACTGAAATCTGTACGCCGTCTTTTCTGCCTTTTTTGGTGGTCACCAGCACAACACCATTAGCTGCCCGTATACCGTAAATAGCGGTAGCTGACGCATCCTTTAGCACATCTATCGAAGCAATGTCACTTGGGTTAATGTTGTTAATGCCACCCGCATCTAAAGGGAAACCATCAACTACATATAACGGGCCGTTGCCATTGGTTGCAAGACTCCCGGTACCCCTTATCAACACGTTTATGTTCCCACCGGGTGAAGCATCGTTATTTGTAACCTGCACACCCGCTGCACGGCCCTGCAAAGCCTGATCTAACGAAACAACAGGCACCTGTTCAATTTGTTTAGCGGATACTGAGCTTATTGACCCCGTTAAATCGGTGCGCTTAGCGGTACCATAACCTATTGATACCACTGCCACCTCACTCAGGGTATTTATATCCGGAGCTAGCTTTACATTAATAACGGTATTTGCACCAATGGGAATTTCCTGAGATACAAAGCCGATATAGCTGAATACAAGTGTTGCATCAGCCGGAACAGATAACTTAAAAGCACCACTTACGTCAGTGACGGCGCCTGTGGTTGTTCCTTTAACCTTAACGCTAACGCCCGGTAAAGGAGAGCCGTTGTCGGACGAGGTCACCTTACCTGTGATCTGCCTGTTCTGAGCAAACGAGGCATAGCATGTGCAAATAGTCAGCAAAAAAATCAATATTGATTTTTTGAAGCTATTCAATTTTTCAAATAGTACATTTTTCTTCATTTGAATTCATTTAGATTGGAATTGTTTGATTAATATGGTTTGTTGGCAAAAAATAATACGTGCTTTGTTAAGTGCTTTTCACGTGTTTCATAAAATTGGCATTAAAGGTTTATCAATTAATTGGCTAATAGCGGTCAACTTTAGCGCATTATATAAAGTGTGAAATTAAAGGAGTTGATTTACGGTGTGTAACAGTTTTGTTAACGTTTATACAACAAATGTTGCATATCGTTTAAATATATGTCGGCCATACATTTAATAGCTGCAAACGAACATAATACGGATAATACAACCTGTGATTTTCCTTCTTCAATTAGTCAAAAGTTATCGATCCGACCCAAACTATTGATCTCAATTTATTGGTTAATTTGTTGGCGACAGCCGGTATTCAAAGTTCAGGTTCCGGTAAAAAATATGCACATTTGCACATTCGCACCCCGTATGTACGGGACACATTAAATATTATGTCGCTTTCTGATTTTTTTGCCCCGATTGATATGGATAAAATTGTTCCCGCAAAGGGATATTATTCCAGTCAGCTCGGCAGCAAGATCGAATACTTTTCTGCCGGTTTCCCGGATCTGGAACAAAAAATAGATATAGCCATCATTGGTGTTCAGGATGGCCGCAATGCCATTAACAACCGCGGTTGTGCGCTGGCGCCCGACTATGCAAGAGAAAAACTATACCAGCTAAATGAAGGAAATTACAATACAAAAATTGTAGACCTGGGCAATATTAGGCAAGGAGCCGCAGTTACGGATACTTACTTCGCGCTTAAAACCGTGGTTAGTGAACTGATCAAAAAAAACATTATACCGGTTATTTTAGGCGGTGGGCAGGACCTTACTTTTGCCCAATATATGGCTTATGAAAATCTTGAACAAAAGGTTGACCTGGTTATTGTAGATTCTCATTTCGACCTTGATGATGACGACCGGGACGCCAACAGTCTTGAGACCACCTCAACGTCATATTTAAATAAAATATTTTTACACGAACCGAACTATCTTTTTAACTACAGTAATATTGGCTATCAAACTTATTTTGCCAGCCAGGATAGTTTACGGCTAATGGATAAACTTTATTTCGACGTTCATCGGTTGGGCGAATTAAGCGGAAATATTACGGTTGCTGAACCTATAATACGCAACGCCGATATGATGAGTTTTGATATAGGAGCTATCCGGTCATCCGATGCTATGGGAAATGCCAACGCCAGTCCTAATGGTTTGTATGCCGAGGCGGCATGCCAGGTTGCCCGTTATGCCGGTATTAACGACAAACTCAGTTCAATTGGCTTTTATGAATTTAACCCGGAATACGATAATAACGGGCAAACCGCTATCCTTCTTGCGCAAATGATATGGTATTTTATTGATGGCGTTTATAACCGAAAAAAGGATTTTCCGCTTACTCCTAAATCGCAATACCTTATCTATAAAACAACTTTAAAGCATGATGATCACGAACTGGTTTTTGTAAAAAGCAAAAAATCAGACCGTTGGTGGATGCAGGTCCCTTACCCTTCGGGTGGCTCTAAAAATGAACGTTTTCATCTGGTGCCTTGCCAGTACGACGATTATAAAACCGCTACCTCCGGCGAAATGCCCGATCTTTGGTGGCGAACGTATCAAAAATTAAACTAAACACGTATAATTTAATTCACAGTTTAAACGTTATCACAGCTCATAACAAAAAAATTTAATGAAAAAGGTATTCTTATATATAATAACACTTTTGCCGTTTATAGCTATTGCGCAAAACCCCGAACAATTTACAATAAACAGTAAAATTGGAACTTTAAACGCTCCCGCCAGGGCATATTTAATTTACCAGTTAGGCGCCAACAGGCAAATAGACTCAGCTGAAATTAAAAATG